>DATEGR010000411.1:0-4907 GCA_035279985.1 Verrucomicrobiia bacterium | reverse complement strand
GCTGAGCATAATGGGAAACATGCCGTCACCGTATCAGGACGTGGATACGATTCCCGTGACGATGGTCATTGATCGCCACGGCATTATTCAGCGCGTGCTGTTTGGCCCGCAGGAGTTTACGGATTTGAAAAAATACGCATTGGAATCCGATTTTACCGGAACGGTCAAAGCTGCGCCGGCCACGCCTCAATAGCCAATGGACGGCAACCAGATTCCCTCCGGTGGCTCATAGGGTCCCACCGTCATGTAGGTCATGATTTTGCGGAGCCGATGACCGGATTTCAGAACCGCGCGATAAAAATTTCCCGGAATCAACGGGCAAAAGAACAGGGTGAATTCCGGCGGCACATGTCGCATCGTCTCGCCAATCAAAGCCAGCGCGTCAGATTCGGTTTCCGCCGCGCCGTGGCCCAAAAAACCGGGAATGAAATAGCCGATGACTTTTCCGCCACACTCGCGCAGAAATACCGGTATTTTCAAATCCATGAGCATGGCAATTTCTCCGCGGCGGACGCATTTATAAAGGCGGCGCGAAAGTTCCTCCAACGCGGGCAGGTCCGCAGCAGTTGCCGGCCGCACCGTCGGGTCAGGCGCCGCCGCTGCTTTGGCATCCATCAAGCCGATGGGTGTGCGCAGGTCAAAACCCAGCGAGGCATAGAGTGAAAATGATTTGGTGTTGAATGAATCCTGCTGCAGACGGACCTCCGCAATCCCGTTTTGTCGCGCATAGTCAAGCACACTCTTCATCAAGGCCCGTCCCACGCCGCGCCCATCATACGCGGGGTCAACCGTGATTGGTCCGACGCCGCCCACCGGATCCATGCACGAAATAAAGTTCGAACCCACCAGCCGGCCATCCACGCGTGCGGCCACGCCGTGAAAATTTTTTCCGGACAGGAACAGTCCAATGATATGCGTGGCCAATTCAATATTGGGAATGTCTCGCGGAAAAGCGTGCCGGTCGTGGATGCCTTTGAAAGCCTCGAAACAGATGCGCGCCAGTTCAGGTATATGCTGCGGTTCAGGCGGGATGAGTTCGAGGTTGGCCATGTTGATTTTGCCGGTGAAATCTCACGCCGGCTGTTGCTGCGTCAGGCAGTGCAGCGCGCCGCGACCGAGAACCAGGTCCCCCGCGTGAATGCCCACGACCGGGCGGTCTTTGAACAGTTCGCCCAATACGCCAAGGGCAAGGCGGTCGTTGGGATCGTTAAACGTCGGGACCATGACGGCGGCGTTGCTGATGTAAAAATTCGCATAGCTCGCGGGCAGGCGCCGGTGGTCAAAATAAAGCGGTGACGGCATGGGCAGCTCGACCACCTCTGGTTTGCCGCCATCTTCCAATCGTAAATCGCGGATGCGCTCCCAATTTTCGGCAAGCGGGCGGTAATTCATGTCCTGGGAATTTTTTTCGCGCACGAGCACGAGCGTCCTGGGGTTAACGAAGCGGCAGATGTCGTCAATGTGACCGTGCGTGTCGTCGCCGGCCGGGCCTTTGGCCAGCCAAAAGATGTTCGTCACACCGAGATAATTTTTCAGCGTGGCTTCGATTTCCTTTATGCCAAGACCGGGATTGCGGACCTGGATTTTCGGGTCGAGATAACATTGTTCCGTCGCGAGCAGCGTGCCGCGGCCGTTCACCTCGATGCCGCCGCCTTCCAGGACGAAGGGTCGGCCGCACCATTCGGCGTGGAAAAGTGTCTTGCGCAGAATTCGCGCGGCGGTTTCCGGGACCTTTGTGTCCTTGCGCCAGTTGTGGTATCTGGCCCAGCCGTTGAAATGGAAATGAACAATCGCCGTCTCGGACGGCTTGTAGCGGCGGTCTGTGACCGCCGGATTTTTTGAGCAACGCCCCTGGAGCGCCACTGCACCACTTTTGACAAAAATCGGGCCGCAATCGCGCGTCCAGCTACGATTCGTTGGATGAACGACAAACCGGATTTTCTTCAGATTGCAGCCGGCACGCTTGAGAATTCGGCGCGCGGAATTTTCCTCGGCTTTGTGGCGGACGAGAATATTAACGATTTCACCCGTGGAAATTGTTCGCACCATTTCGCCATAAACCCAGGGAATGGCCGCGAATTTGCCCGGCCAGTCACTGGCGTTGTGCGGCCAGCCGAGCCAGGTGGCTTCATGCGGTTCCCATTCTGCGGGCATCCGGTAACCCAGGTCAGCGGGAACTGTTGTGCTTGCGGATTGCAGGTTCGCCATAAAGGTCCGCGGAGCATAATCACTCCGCCCGATCCGGGAAATCTTGAAACGACATCCAATCGCCGGAGAAGCAATGTTTGACAAGAGGGATGGTTGAGCTTCCAACCATTAATATCGGCCACATCACGAATTAGTTCAAATGAAAAATTTTTAAAAAAATGAGGGGGATTTGGTGAAAATTCATCGCACCTGAACGACTATACAGTAGGAACAGCGATTGCTCACAACGGTCTCGCTCTTATGAAGATGAGCCTAAATAAAGTCAGAAATCGGGCGGCTGTGACAAGCACGACGTTCATTGAGCTCTTGCTCTCGTCGCTGACCTATCTTGCTGTCTCCCAATTATCTGTGCAGGCGGCTCAACCGATGGTCATCCAGTTGGCTGTCGGCGCGTCGGGCGTGCAAATCCAACGCGCACTGGATCTTCTGCCTGAGAGTGGTGGTGAAGTGGTAGTGCCGGCGGGAGTTTTCACAGTGAATCAACCCATTGTGTTGCGCCGGGATCACCAGACCCTGCGAGGTGCCGGAAAGCAAACCATCCTCCGGTTGGCGGACGGCGCCAATTGCCCGGTCATCATCATGGGAGAACCCGTCAATAATCCACAGCACACCATCCGATATCTGCGAATCAGCGATCTTTTCGTTGATGGAAACCGCTCACACCAGCAACGCGAACTCTGGCGATCGGCCGGTGAAGGTTCGCAAATCCGCAATAACGGCATCACGGTGCAAAATGTGAGTGACTCGGTCGTGGTCCATGTGACCTGCGCCCGTGCCCGCTCGGGTGGACTGGTCACGACGCGAGGCGTGCGGCGGCTGACGGTGCAGGATTTGACGGCGTTTGACAACGAATTTGATGGCCTGGCTTGTTATCATACAGAGGACTCCCTGTTTACGGAGCTTAATCTCCACCACAATCCCGGTGCCGGCATTTCGCTGGATCTCGCTTTTAACAACAACGTTGTCAGCAACGCCCTGCTGGTTGCCAATGACCTGGGCATCTTCATGCGGGCGAGCCGGGGCAATCGGTTTTATAACATTTCCATCCAGGACAGCCGCCACTATGGGGTCTTCATGGCCCACGCCGAGAGGCAGACTGTGCGGGGTTGGGCGCCGGCGCCCCGGACCGAATGCGTCCACAACGCCTTCACCAACCTCATCGCCAGCAATTGCGGGAGTGCTGCCTTCCGGGTCAACGACACCACGTGCACCAACAACGTCATCATCGGGGCCAAATTCCATGATGATGTTCAAGGCGGGCTCTCCCTCGCCCGTCCGGATCTGGTGCTGTTGCAGTAACTTCACACCGGTTTGGATTGCGCCGCAAATCCGCATGGGGCGGAGAATTTTGCGCCGTGACCAATTTTGAATTTGGGGATTGGCAATCGCGCAAACCCTTGTATTGTGGGGCAACGCGGAATTTTTGAGACTCCACCTATGAATAAGAAAGCGCAGCCCAAATCCTCCGGTGGGCCGGTTTCCGATTTCATTCAAGAGCACTTCCGGCATTTCAACGCCGCCACCCTCGTGGACGCTGCGCAAGCCTACCGCACGCATCTGGACGCCGGTGGCCGCATGATGGTTTGCCTCGCGGGCGCCATGAGCACCGCCGAACTCGGGCTGTCCCTGGCCGAGATGATTCGCCGCGACAAAGTCCATCTCATCACCTGCACCGGCGCCAATCTCGAGGAGGACGTGTTCAACCTGGTGGCGCACGATTATTACGAGCGCGTGCCGCATTACCGGCACCTGACGCCCGCGCAGGAGGAGGATTTACTCAACCGCCATCTCAATCGCGTGACCGACACATGCATCCCGGAAAATGAGGCGATGCGCCGCATGGAGGAAGCCATGCTCGAAGTCTGGGTTGCCGCCGAGAAGGCGGGCCAGCGGTTTTTCCCGCACGAATTTTTCTATCAGGTTCTCCGCAGCGGCAAATACCGGAACCATTACCAGATTGATCCGAAGGATTCATGGATGCTGGCCGCGGCCGAGAAAGACCTGCCCATTGTCGTGCCCGGCTGGGAGGACTCGACCATCGGCAACATGTATGCCGCGGCCCTCATCCGCGGCAGCTTGAAGAACATTCACACGGTACGCACCGGTGTCGAATACATGACGTGGCTGGCGGATTTTTATGCGCGCACGGCAAAAAAAAATCCGTTCGGCATGTTCCAGATTGGCGGTGGCATTGCGGGTGATTTCCCCATTTGCGTCGTGCCGATGTTGCACCAGGATTTGGGACGCACGGACGTGCCGCTTTGGGGTTACTTCTGCCAGATCAGCGACTCAACGACGAGCTATGGCAGCTATTCCGGCGCGGTGCCGAATGAGAAAATCACCTGGGGCAAACTCGGCGTGGACACACCCCGGTTCATCATCGAGTCCGACGCCACCATTGTCGCGCCGTTGATTTTCGCGTACGTGCTGGGGTGGTAATGAGGAAGCGGACCGCGCCTGCCAATTATTTCAATAAACGCTTGTAAGAAAAAAAGATTTCCGACAAAGTGCCGCGCCAAAAAATGTCCGCCATGCTGGAATTCAAAAATAAAATCCTGTTCGTCGGCTACGGCGCGGTGGCGCAATGCGCGCTGCCGATCCTGTTCAAACATCTCAAGGCCCCGGCCCGAAACATAACGGTCATGGATTTCGAGGACCGGCGCGGCGTGCTGGCGCCGTGGCTCAAGCGCGGCGTGAAA
>DATEGR010000410.1:0-20967 GCA_035279985.1 Verrucomicrobiia bacterium | reverse complement strand
GGTCTGAATCGGCCGGTTGGTCTGGCCTTTAATAGCGCGGGCAATTTGTTTGTGGCGAACTCCGGGGCTGGCCAGGTCGTTGAATTTACCCCGGGCGGAGCAGGAAGCATATTTGCCTCCGGTTTGAATCAACCCTTGGGGCTGGCCTTCGACAGCGGGGACAATCTGTTCGTAGCGGATAGCGGCAGCGGGAACATTTATAAATTCACTTCAGGGGGAGCCCAAAGCACCTTTGCCTCTGGCTTGAATACCCCCTTTGGACTGGCCATGGACAGCGCGGGCAATCTGTATGAGGCGGACGACGCCAGCGGCAACATCAATAAGTTTACTCCGGCCGGAGTACAAAGCACCTTTGCCTCCGGGTTGAACCTTCCAGTGGGTCTGGCTTTTAACAGCGCGGGTGATTTATTTGAGGGGGATTTCGGCAGTAGCAACATATATGAATTCACCCCGGCCGGAGCCAAAAGCACTTTTGCCTCGGGGTTGAGTCAACCCACCTTTCTTGCTTTCCAGCCGGGAACGCTCGTTATCAATTGCCCGGGCGATATCATCACCAATAACGCTCCCGGCCAGTGCTACGCTACCATCGCCTTCGCCGCCACCGTCACCGGCTCGCCGCCACCGACGGTCGTCTACACGCTGGGCGGCTCAGTGATCACTTCGCCGTTCCCGTTCCCGGTGGGCACCAACGTGGTCACTTGCATCGCCAGCAATCTGACTGGCAGCACCAGCTGCAGCTTCACTGTTCTCGTACGCGATGTCGTGCCGCCGATGATTGATTGCCCGTCCAATATCGTGGTGGACGCCCTGTCGTCCAATGGAGTGGTGGTGAACTTTACTGTCACGGCCAGCGACCCGTGTGCCCCGTTGCCACAGATAACCAGTGTGCCGCCGTCGGGTTCGCTCTTCCCGATCGGGCAGACGTTTGTGAAGTGCACGGCGGTGGATGCGTGGGGCAACAGCAACCAATGCAGCTTCCTGATCAGCGTCCGTTCTTCCCAAGTCGAAACATCGCTCATCAATTTGATCAATTACCTGGCCGGGCTGCCCATCCAGCACGGCGTTAAGAATGCGCTGTTGGTCAAATTAAAGAATGCCTTGAGCGAGTTGCAGCAGGGACAAATCGCCTACGCCTTGGATCTGCTCAATGCGTTCGAACACCAGGTGGCCGCCCAGACCGGTAAGAAGCTGACGCTGGCACAGGCGGCGGCATTGACCTCCGGGGCCAACGCCGTCATCGCGGCGCTGGCCGGGCAGGTATCGGTCGTGCCGGCCAAAGCCAACAACTATTCGGGGCGGGTTTCCATGCAAATGGTTCCCACCGAAAGCAGCGACGGACCGGGTTGTATCCTGAAGCTGAATTGGTCAGGCAACGGCGACTTGCAGTCGGCGAACAGCCCGAGCGGGCCGTGGACGGATGTGCCGATAGCAGTGGCTCCCTACTGGAGCGAGGTCGGAGTGACGCAACAATTTTTCCGGGTCAGGGCACCCTGGTAATTGCCGGCGGCCGTGAGGTCAAAATACTGGTCCGAGGTAAATCCTCGATCGCCGTCCGAGTAATTACATACCCCGTATTTCTATATCATTCTGGATACAAGTCTCTTACGTTTTTCACAGCGCGGCGTTGTGCCACAACCAGCCCGATTCCAACGGCCAGCCTGCCAATCCCCATCTAAACGTAGGATTTGGTGAATTTAAATTCTAATTTTTTTACAAATATTCTTGACAAAGTGTAGCAAAATATACTACAAAAGCATGTAGCCCTAAATTCAACTATAAACCGATATGAACAGAACCCTATTGGCAACCGCATTTGCGGGAGTAATTCTTCTCTCGATGCAAGTAACGCAGGCGCAGTCTCCGATTTACCGCGAGGTCTTTGGTAACATTACTGGCACTGGCAGCAGCAATGCCTCTCCCAGCAGTGTCGGATGGGCTGGAAATTGGGGAGCGACCGCCTCAGACGCGTCCGTCGGAGACGCTCCCGCCGGTACCTTTAACAATTTCGGTGTCTCCACCGCACTCGGCAGCCCCAACAACCTCGGCAACATCAATGCCGGGCTCGAGCTCTCTCAGGCCAATGGCTTGATGTTCGTCAGCCAGGCTGGCCAAAACTTTATTGCCTACACGACCGGTTACACCGTGAACCAAACCCTTACGCCGATCCAAGACATCTCCTTCTATGCCGGAAGTACGTTTGACACCGCCGGTGGCATCCCCGGGTTTCGCATTGCCGTCCAGCAGGACGGTAATTGGTATGCCTCCACTGCGGTACTTGCCAACAGTCTCAACGTCACGAGTGCCGGCAATTTCCACCTCGCACCCGGCAGCGGCGGCGCCCAACAGGTTACCTTCAACTGGACAACGGCCGCCAGTGCCTGGAACAATCTGACCTTCGTCGCTGGTACCTCGCTGGCGCTCGGCGGCATTTCGGGAGGCCTTAACGGGGATCCCATCACCGCCTTCGGGCTGTACAGTGATGCTACTGACTCCTTGGGCAATACTGAAAACGCGATCCGCCGCTTTGATACATACCAAATTGACACCGTTCCCGAACCAGGCAGCGTCGTGTTGGGACTGTTCGGTGTCGGTTTGCTGATGATGAGCCTCCGCCGTTCTCGCACAGCCTGATCTGTTGACAACAGCTGTTTTTTCCCGCGGGGCGAACCGGCGTCGGTTCGCCCCGTCCACTGTTTCGGGAGATCTGAAGTTATGACTTACCACAACGCCATTGTTCAACGTTTGCGAATCTTTGTATTTCTGATTCTCGACAAAGTATTCCCTGTAAAACCTGAAAGGCTGCGACCCTGCGATTTTTTAAATTTGAACCCAACCAGTGAGTTCTGAACGCACAACACTACTAATCCATGAACCACATCCTAAAATTCGGCGGTGCCTTGACTGGAAATGCCATTCGGCTTTTCCGGGGTTTACTGTTGAGCGGCTGGATCAGCTTCGGTTTTTTGACGGCCGCGGCGGCCCAGACTTATACGCCTCCGGCCAACAATCGCGTGGACATTAATCTGGATTCAGGCTGGCGGTTCGTTCAGCAGGATGTCTCGGGCGCACCAGCGACCAATTTCGATGATTCGTCCTGGACCAGTCTGAACCTGCCGCATACCTGGGATGTTTCCCATGGCCAGGACGGACCCGGCACCGCTTACTACCGGGGCATCGGCTGGTATCGGACCCACTGCCCGGTGGACAACAGTTATGCCGGACGTCATTTCTTTCTTAAGTTTGACGGCGCCTTTCTCGTCACGGACGTGTATGTCAACGGAAACTTGCTGGGCGAGCACCAGGGCGGATTTGCGGCATTTGTCTTTGACGTGACGCCGTACCTCAATGTCGGTGGCGACAATGTCATTGCCGTCAAGGTCAACAACGCGGCCAACGCCAACATTCCGCCGCTGGCCGCGGATTTTACCTTCTGGGGCGGCATTTATCGCGATGTGCATTTGCTGGTGACGGATCCGGTGCAGATTTCGCCGTTGGATTACGGTTCGCCCGGCGTTTATCTCACCACCACCAGTGTCAGCTCCAACTCCGCCAATCTTCAGGTGACAACCGTCGTTTCCAATTCAACGGCCTCGGCGCAGACGGTGACCGTTCGCGCCATTGTCACCGACGCCGGCTCAAACATTGTGACGATGCTGAGCAACGTTGTTACGCTTCCAGCGGCGTCGATCTCAAATGTGGTGGCCAGCACCGTCGTTGCTAATCCCCATCTGTGGAACGGCCTGGCTGATCCGTACCTGTATCAAACATTTGTTGAGGTGTGGAACGGTACGAACGCGGTGGACGTGGTCGCGCAACCGCTGGGTTTTCGCTATTTCAGCGTGGACCCCAACAATGGGTTTTTCCTGAACGGCCAGCATTATGACCTGCATGGAGTGAACCTGCACCAGGATTGGCTCAACTGCGGCTGGGCGCTGACCAATGCGCAACGGGAAACCAACTTTTTGTTCATCAAGGAAATCGGCGCCACGGCGGTGCGCCTCTCGCATTACGAACACGACGATTATACCTATCAACTTGCCGATCAAAACGGTGTCGTTGTTTGGAGCGAAATTCCGTTAATAGATTACATCACCGCTTCTGCCGCTTTCACGAGCAACACCGGGCAGCAATTGATCGAGATGATCAAGCAGCGATACAACCATCCCTCGGTGGTCTGCTGGAGTGTTTTCAATGAAGTCACCTTGAATTCCGGTCCCAGTCCGGCCGCACTCGTCAGTCAACTCGCTCAGATTGCCGCCCAACAGGATCCCACCCGGCCCTCGACCGCCGGCGCGAACAGCAGCGATAACGACCCCACCACCCTCTACACGCAGTTGATCGACTTCAACAAATATTATGGCTGGTACAACGGGATTCTTTCGGACTTCGGGCCCTGGGCCGACAACTTCCACGCCACCTATCCGACGCGGTCCGTCGGGGTCAGCGAATATGGCGCGGGCGCGAACATTTACCAGCACAGCGAGAATCCGGTTACCGAGCCCGCAAACGCCGGCGCGTATCATCCCGAGGAATACCAGAACCTGTATCACGAATCCTACTGGCAACAAATGAAGGTGCGGCCGTTCCTGTGGTCCAAATTCATCTGGAACCTGTTTGATTTCGCGTCGGACGGCCGCAATGAAGGCAACGCGCCGGGCCGCAACGACAAGGGGTTGGTGACGTACGATCGCCAGGTTCGCAAGGACGCCTTTTACTGGTACAAAGCCAACTGGGCTATGGACCCGATGGTTTACATCACCGGACACACCTTCACGAACCGGCTCACCAACGCCATCACGGCCAAGGTTTACGCCAATTGCGATTCGGTCGAACTTTTTCTGAACGCGGTTTCGCAAGGCACTACGACGAGCACAAATTGCATTTTCACATGGCCATTGATGTTGCAGGGGGGCACCAACACGGTGCAGGCGGTTGGCACCAAAGGCAGCACCAACGTCACCGATTCCTTGATCTGGATTGTCCCAATGCTGCCGCCGACTGCCTCGATCACCAACCCGGCGGTCTCGACGGTTTTTCTGAACGGCACTAATGTGACGTTGCAACTGGCTGCCAACGCCACCGACAACCAATTGAATTCACCGCCGCCACTGACGACCAGTTGGGTCCAAATCTCCGGTCCGGGCACGGTCACTTTCGGCAACACCAACGCCCTGACCACCACGGCAACCTTCAGCACCAACGGCGTTTACCTCCTGAACTTTCAAGCCATCAAAGGGTCATTGGTGACCAGCATCCCGTTGACCGTCGTCGTCGGCAATGTGCCGTATGGTCCGACCCTCAGGTTGCGGTACCCATTTGATGATGCCGGTCCCGGCACGACCACGCCCAGCGATACCAGTCTGGGTTCGGAATTGAATGTCTCGCTGCAGATGATCAGCAGCGCTGGCGCGGGCACCGATCTCCACGGAGCGGCCGGGTCGGGGGTAGCCGGGTTGACCAACCCCAACCGGGCTTTGAATCTCTCGATGAACCCCAACCAGGGGAGTGCGGGAGGTGCCAGCGGGAATTTCGCAGCCGTCACCAATTCGGCCCTTGGTTTGGGAAGCGTCAACAGCTTTGTGGTGACGTGGTGGATGAAGCAGTTGTACTACCTCCCGGCGAACTATGGTCCACGCATGTTTATTCTCGGGAGCAGCGCGAACGACGCGGATACCGGGACGGCCAACAGTATTTCAATGAAGTGGCAGGACGCTGCTAATTGGTATTTTTATGTCAATACCATCCAGGCGACGGCGGCTTTTGGCTCCAATCTGCCTACGAACAGTTGGATGTTTGTGGCCATGGCATACGATGGGGCGAATGTGACGCTTTATGAAGGCAGTGACCAGAACTCAGCGACCCTGATCAGCACCACTGCGGCGGCCGGTCAGACGGTTAATCTCGACAGTACGGCCGCCTTGTTTCTGGGCAACCGCCCGGCCCGCAACCGTTGCTTCGCCGGGTGGATTGACGATTTCCGCGTTTACACCGGATGGGGCGACGCAAGTTTCGTGGAAAGCGTGCGGCAGGCGTCGGCGGGTCCCGCTGGATTAACGGCTGTGCCAGGCAATAATCAGGTCACCTTGGCCTGGAACGCCTTGTTGGGTGCGACCAGTTACAACGTCAAGCGTTCGACCGTGAGCGGGGGACCTTACACCACGATTTCGACGGCTGGAACAGTGACGGGGACATCGTATGTGGATTCGACGGCGGTTGGCGGGACGACTTATTATTATACTATTTCAGCGGCGACTTCTATAGGCGGGGCGAGTGAAACCGCCAACTCTGCAACCGAAGTGCGAGCCGTGGCCGGATGCGCGCCTCCCGCCTCCCCGACGGTTGGCTACAACAATCCCATTTATTCGGGGATGACACTGCATCTCACAGCCTCGACCGTGGCTGGCGCAACCTATAGTTGGACGGGACCCAACGGATTTAACTCGACGAATCAAAATCCTTCGATTGCGAATGCGACGATCGCTGCCGCCGGCGATTATAGCGTCACCGTGACCGTCGGCGGTTGCACCTCGTCGCCGGCGACAGTGACGGTAACGGTCAATCCACCGGCCACCATGTCCGTCCAGGGATCAAACGGCAGTCTGATTCTGGATTGGCCATATGGCACGCTTCAATCAGCCACGAATCTTTCTGGACCTTGGAATAACATGATTGCAGCAATGCCACCCTACACCAATGTGCCAGGCCAATCGCAGGAATTTTTCCGGGTCCAGTTGCAGTAATTTCAAAACAGCGTGGGGGGTAGCGTCTTAATTTGAGTTCTTGAGAGGTGGTAGATGTTATTGTTTGGTCTTCGATCTAATTTCCTGAGATGAACTGGGGCTGATTGTTGAGCCGCATCACACGGTCCGCTGTTCCATGGAACGGGTTTGATAGGCGGGGGTCGGAATCGGACAAGGTCGCCGATTCGTTTTTCAGGAAATAACCAGTTTCATTGGGCTTTCGAACCCAATTCATTGTAACTAACCACTACTCGCCACTACTTTCACTGACAGTCGCAATTTAAAGGTTTTTGTTCAGGTGATGCTGACAAATGTATCACCCTGAGTTGCCTACTCGTGTGCAAAAAGGGTGGATTGACGTAATTTTGAAGTCGTGAGCAAATGGAGGATGCTGTGAAAGCCATCGCGTTTTCTTGGTTTTTTGTTTGTTCGTCTTGGCTAAAAATCGGGCATCAAGCTTATGAGAAACAACATCTTGCGATCAATGGCTACCAAGGTGTGGTCCTCGTTGTGTGAAAGGTCAATTATGAAGACTGGAAATTCGTTGTTCCAAATTCTCATCATTGCAATGGCGTTTGCGACGTCGGTCCATGCCCAAACATTTCTGACAAATGGACTGGTCGCCGATTACCCATTCAACGGCAATGCCAACGACGCGAGCGGTAACGGAAACAACGGAAATGTGCAAGGCGCCACGCTTACCACAAATCGCTTTGGAGTGCCCAACAGTGCCTTTGCCTTCGACGGCGTTCAAAGCCGGATACAAATTCCGGAGAATATTTTTGGCGCAACCAACCCGGCGGTCACCATTTCATTATGGGTTACCACCGACAACGGACCCTATACGGGTAACCCGAATATTCTTGAAAAAAGCGGTCTTAACGGTGCGGTGATTATGGTAATCCAATCAAATCAGTTTATGTTCGGCGCTTTTCTCAGTACCCATGCCTTATATTTAGCCGGTTCACCCATGATATCAAACAGCGTGACACAACTTGTAGGGGTCTACCAACAGGGACAGGGTGTTCTGCTTTACACAAATGGTGTTCTTGCCAGTAGCGTAACAAACATTCCCAATTTGACGCTTTGGGTGGATACGTCCGGATATCAATTGGTGTCAGCCATTGGGATCTATGACTGGACGCCCGCGCCTTATAACGGATTCCGGGGTGTCGTCGACGATGTCAGAGTTTATACGAGGGCTTTCTCAGCCTCCGAGGTTCAGCAGCTTTACCAGTACGAGTCGGTTCAACAGACGGGGCCTCCGGGCAGTAACCTCTATTTGCTGGACATTAACTTTGCTGCGGCTGACACCAACAAAACGGGTTTTGCCGCCATCGGGCAGACGACCAACGACTACTGGAACGGGTACAGTTTTCCGTTGCAAACTTACGGTGCGGTTTCCAATTTGAAATGGGCGGACCGAAGCAATTCGGGCATCAATCTTACCGTTCTAAATGCACCGGGCGCATGGGCCAACAACACGGGTGATGGCATGTATGACCCTTTCATCTATCCGTGGAACGGGGGCAACGTTACCGGCACGCTCAGTAACGTCCCTCCCGGCAACTATGACTTCTATCTCTACGGTCATAGCGGCAATGCCTGGGAAAACTCGAAATTTCAAATTACCACCGGGACAAACACAACGGTATGGAAACAGACGCAAGATTCAACCCTCGCCGCCACTTCGACCAACTGGATCGAAGGCCTTCAATACGTGCTTTTCAGAAATGTGGCGATTCTCAGTGGTCGGACCGCGGTGATCACCTGTGCACCCGGCGATGCTGGGAATGCCATCTTCAACGGCCTCCAGATGATCTCCTCGGTGCAAACGCCTCCGATGATTACTTCGTTCACTCCCACTTCAAGCTTGATAGGAACAAATGTAACAATCACCGGACTCAATTTCAGTCCGGTCGCGAGCAACAACATCGTCTATTTCGGCGCGGTTCGGGCGACTGTAACGACTGCCAACGCGACCAATCTGACCGTTACGGTGCCGGTGGGAGCGACCTATGCTCCAATCACCGAAACCGTGAACGGCCTGACAGCTTATTCAGACCAGCCATTTCTGCCCACGTTTTCTGGCAGCGGACAAGTTAACAGTTCCTCGCTCGCGCCGGCCGTAACCTTGCCCACTGGAACCGGACCGGGTCAGGTTGCAATCGCTGACCTCGATGGAGACGGACGACCGGATTTGGTCATCGCCGACTCCTACGCCGGTGACATTTCAATCTACCAAAATATCAGTTCCAACGGCATCCTGGCGTTCGCACCGCGTCTCTTGTTCCCGATGATAAAAGGCGCCTATGGAAATCCACTGACAGTTGTAGTTACCGACCTGGATGGCGATGGCAAGCCCGATATTGCAGCGCTCAATTCAGACAGCGGTCTCATTTCCATTTTTAGAAACATCAGTTCACCGGGTGCCCTGACGACCAACTCCTTTGGTCCACGAATTGATATTCCCACTCTGACGGGTGCGCAGGATTTGGCGGTGCGTGATTTGAACGGGGATGGCAGACCTGACATGGTGACCGCGAACGGGGCCAATGACAGCATTTCGATTTTCCAAAACCAGAGCACCATTGGAAATATTTCCTTTGCTGCCCCCATTAATTTTGCAGTCAACAGCTACGCATCCGATGTAGCCATTGCGGATTTGGATGGAGACGGCAACCCGGATTTGGCGGTGCTCCTCATGAACAACAGCTCTGTTTCGGTGTTCCGAAATCTTGGATTGGGTGGAACCACCACAACCAATTTCTTCGCGCCCCAGGTGATCTTCTCCAGCGCGCCAAACGGTCGTTTCCTTGCCACCGGAGACATGGATGGCGATGGCAAACCGGATATCGTGACGGCTAATTGGACCACTAAGAGCATTTCCGTCCTTCGCAATCTCACCTCAGGACCGGGGATTACGAACAATTCCTTCGCTGCGCCTGTGAATTTCACGACAGGCGGCTGGGCAAACAACGTTACGCTTGGGGATTTAGGCGGCGTCGGCAAACTTGATGTTGTGGCGGCCAGTCAACTGCCCAGTCTGTTCTCCGTCTTTCCAAATATCAGCACGCCAGGAAGTTTCACTACCAGTTCACTGGCGACGCGGGTGGATTATGCCTCCGGCTACAATCCCAACAGTGCGTCCATCGGTGATCTCAACGGAGACGGCCGCCCGGATATTGTAACTGCCAACCAATACGACAATAACATCTATATCTTGCTTAATAATGTTCCGACCCCCACGCCTCCTACCATCTCCAGCGAGCCTCAAGATGCCTACGTTTATGCCTATGGCTCCGCGTCCTTCAGCGTCACCGCGACAGGAGCGTCGTCCTATCAATGGATGTTTAATAGTTCCAATATTTTGAATGCGACGTCCAGCACTTTGACCCTCTCCAGCGTCGAGCAATCTGATTTGGGTCAATACTCAGTGGCTGTCGCCAACAGTTATGGCGCCGTCACAAGTTCCATCGCCAATCTGTACATGTATCCGTCCATCGTCACTCCATTTACGGGTGTAGTAACCGACTGGGGACAATCCAACACCTTGAGCATCGTCGCCTGGGGCAGCGGCACGCTGACCTTCCAATGGTATGACAATGGCGTTGTCATACTTAACGCGACCAATTCAACGCTCACCTTTTCGGCGATTCAGTTTACCAACGCCGGTTTGTATTCGGTGGTGGTCAGCAGCTCTCTGGGCAGTGTGACTAATACGCCGGCCCAGGTGGTAGTCAATCCCGCAGGAGTTTCTTTGGGGTTGTATCCGGGCATCACGGTCACTGGAGCAGTCGGCTATACCTACGACATTCAGAGCAATCCCGATTTAACCAACCCCAATGGCTGGATCACGGTGGCGACGCTGACATTGTGGCAGCCGGTGGAATTTTGGGTGGACGTAAACCACAATGCGGCATCGCCGACAAATCAGCATCGCTTCTATCGGGTTCTGCCGAGTCAGTAAAAACCGCAACCGTGTCACGGCGCGGAGATGACTTCGGACTATTCTTAAATCAGTCCCGCCTATTGATAGATTTGTAAATTTACAGGCCGGTGAGCATAACGATTTTTCCAAATCAATCCGGTAGCATCCATCAATTCAACTTCGGTTCCTCCCATTTCATCCCGTGCGCCTCGGCGACGGCCTGGTGGGTCAGTTTCCCGTTCATTACGTTGATGCCGCTGCCGAGTCCCGGATGCAGCCGGCACGCCTCGGCCAGTCCGTGGTCGGCGAGCGCCTCGATGTAACGGTACGTCACATTGGTGAGCGCCTGGGTGGCAGTACGGGCGTAGGCGCCGGGCATGTTTGTCACGCAATAGTGAGTCACGCCTTCCTCGACAAACACCGGATCGTGATGCGTCGTCGGGCGCGAGGTTTCGGCGCAACCGCCTTGATCAATGGCAATATCCACGAACACGCTGCCCGGCCGCATGCAGCGGAGCATTTCCCGGGTAATCAACCGGGGCGCACGGGCGCCGGGCACGAGCACCGCTCCGATGAGCAGGTCCACTTCCGGCAACAGTTCGTGCAAATGCATCTCATTCGAATACAACGTATGGGCCGTGTGCAGCGTGATGTCGAGAAATCGCATCCGTTCAAGGTCCACTTCCAGAATGGTCACGTCCGCGCCGAGGCCCTGGCCCATGCGCGCAGCGTTGATGCCGGAAGTGCCGCCGCCGAGCACGACGATCTTGCCCGGCAATACCCCCGGCACGCCGCCCAGCAACACTCCGCTGCCGCCAAAATGTTTCGCCAGAAAATAGCCGCCCACCAGCACCGACATGCGGCCCGCAATTTCACTCATCGGTTCGAGCAGGGGCAGACGGCGGTTGACCTCGACGGTTTCGTACGCGAGCGCGGTAACCCCGGATCGCATCAAGGCTTCTGCGACCGGCTTATTGGCCGCGAGATGCAGATAGGTAAAAAGAATTTGTCCGGGCCGCAACAAGCTGAATTCGGACGGCAACGGTTCCTTGACCTTCACAATCAAATCCGCCTTGGCGAACACCGTGGTGTGTGCATCCGCCAGCCGGGCACCGGCGTGTTCATATTCGGCGTCGGGAAAACCTGCGCCCGTGCCCGCTCCGTGTTCGACGACCACTTCGTGGCCGCGTTTGGCGAGCTGATACACGCCGGAAGGAGTCAGCGCCACGCGAAATTCCTGCTCTTTGATTTCCTTGGGAAGGCCGATAGTCATAAAGCAAAAGTGCGGTCACTGGGATTAACTCGCAAGTGGTACGCTCGCCGCGAAAATCTTTCCTTTGCCGGCGCAAATCATCTGGGCGACGTAACGGCCGGAAAGTGCGGCTGACGGCAATCCGCCGCCTGCTACGACCCAGTGGCCGGCCATGTAGAAGTCTTTCAACCCCGGCAGTGTGTAGGGGATGCGCCGGCCCAAAATGCGCGGCGTCGGCAGCCAGCCTTCGTAACTGCCCTGCCAGTTGCCCGTGTAACGCACAAACGTCGCCGGTGTCGCAATGTCGGAACGTTCCAGATTCTGGGCCAGACCCGGAAACCGTTTGTCGAGGTGGGTGATGATTTCCTGGACGACACGTTTCTTCTCGGTCCGGTAACGCTGCGGATCGCTTTTCTTCAAGCCGGTCCAGTACTCGTAGCTGGCCGACATTCTGACGGTCATGACGGTGGTGCCTTCCGGACAAAGCGCCGTATCGGTACCAAATGTCTCCACTTCCAAACGGTCCTCCTGGAATTGATCGTCCACGCGCAGCGGCCGGGACAGGGGCAGGTTGAGGGTGTGCGGCGCTTCCGGGAAAACTTTTTTGATTCCCATTGAAACCTGGATGATGGCCGGAAAGAGCATGCAATTCTCGTACAAATAACGGATTTTTTTATCCACGAAGCGGCCGTCCAGCATTTTGAAAATCGTCGTGTGCCCGTCCGCACAGGAAACGACGGTCGAGGCAGGGACGACGGTTCCGTCGTCGCAGCGAACGCCGGTGGCGCGATTGTTCTCGACGATGACCGAGGCCACCCTGGCTTTATATCGTATGGTTCCACCCAGACGAGTGTACCGGCTGGCAATCGCCATCGCAAAGTCCCACGAGCCGCCGGCGACGAAGCCTGTGTTATTCCGGGTCCGGAACGCCAGCAGCATCACGAGCACCAGGGCCGACATGTCTTTGCTGCCGACGATGAGTTGCAGGACTTCGCGGAGCCAGTCGTTTTTGTAACGGGCCAGGTAGGTGGTGATGGGCACGTTTTTCCATCGCAAGATGATTGGCAGCATCGGCAGGTAACGAAGTCCCAATCTCATTTTCTGACGGTGCGTCATCAGCTCCAAAGGATCCAGGGGCGGTTCCAGCGGGGCACAGCGGCGCGCCGCCCGCACCAGTTTGTCAATCAAGTGGCTGTCCTCGGGCGCAATGCCTTTGAACTCGCGCGCGATGGCATCCAGGTCCGCGGGCACGGTGACGGCTTTGCCATCGGCGCCTTCGATCCGGATGATATCGTCGTGGAGGAGGACCTTCCGCCCGGCGATGGCGCCCAGTTCCTGCCAGACCCGATGAAAGGCCGAAGGCGGCCGGGTGCCGATGAGCCAGCGCAGGCAACCGTCAAAGACATACGGTCCGCGGTGCCACGCCGTGCACAATCCGCCCGGGAGCAGGCTCGCTTCCAGAATTTCAGTCTGGATGCCGTTCATCTGCAGGTAACAACCGCAGGCCAGACCGGCAATGCCGGCGCCAATGATGATGACTTTTTCATTCCCCTGAACCTGTTCCGGGCGCGCCGGCAGCCCTGCCGGCGTGCTGATTGTCGTTACCGAGGCCTCACTCGCCGGCAGGATGCCGGCGCTCCCGGATGTTTGTCCGGGTGCCTTCATCACGTCGTGAGGCTGGTCAGCGATATGTGGCAATTCAGTAGCCATCGAAATTGTTGTTGTCCGGTCCGGCGTGGACCATCCGGCGTTGGGAGAGGTTTATGACCCAGGAGGCGAGGTTCGCCTTGGTCACCGGCAGCGACATGCGGGAAAGAATGGAAGGCAGGCTGTAAAAATCCCGATACATTTTCTGTACGTTTTGCTCCAGCTCCGCCGGCGAACCGCAAAGCGGCCGGATGTAGCAACTCTGGCCCGGCCAGCGGTCGATGTCCTGGTTGTTCGTAATCCGCCCTTCACCCTGCAACCGGTCATAAAGCGGTGTCCCCTTGACCGGCGTCAGGATGTTGAAGTAGGCCACGGGTACTTTGTGCTCCTGAAGGAAATTCAGCGTCGCGCCAAACGCCCCTCCCGTCTCGCCGTCCCAGCCGAAAATGAAGTTCAAGGAATAGCTGATGCCGCGGCGGCGCAGATTGGCCAGCATCTCATCGTAACGCGAAGTTTTGTTGAACCGCTTGTTCATGCCGTTCAGCGTGTCGGGATTGATGCTCTCGATGCCGATGTTGACGTGCAACAGGCCGCTGCGCCTGGCGAGGTCCAGAAATTCCCCGTCATTGCAGAGATAGGACGACCACAACGCCGACCACCGCATCTTGAGCGGGATCAGCGCTTCCATGAGTTCCATCGCATGACTCCGCTTGCCGCCGAAGTTGCTGTCGCCGAAGAGAATGTTTCGCAAGCGCCAGTGCTTGATTTCTTCAATGACATCGGGCACCGGCCGGCACCGGTAATTCTCGCCCAGTAGAAAGCGTTCGGAGCAAAATTCGCATCGGAACGGACAGCCGCGCGACGAAGAAACGGTGAAGGTCTTGAACGGACCGTAGCGGCGCAGGTTCAACAGCTCGTAACGGGGCAGGGGCAGACCGGCCAAGTCAGGAAGTAAATCGGCCTGGTAAATCTTCTTCAGCCGTCCGTGAAGGGCGTCCTCCAACATTTGGGTCCAGATGCCTTCGGCTTCGCCGATACCAACCGCATGGCAATGTTCTCCCGCCTCATCGGCATGAAAATACGTATGCGGTCCGCCCAGAATAACCGTCACGCCGCGCCGGCGGAACTCGTCGGCGATGTCGTAGGCGCGGAGGGAGTGGAGCGTCCAGGTGGTAATGGCGACCAGATCGGCGTGGCAATCAAAATCGATCGGTTCGAGTTGTTCGTCGAGGAGTTTGATTTCCCATTCTGGCGGGGTCAAGGCCGCCAGGTAAGGCGACGTCATCGGGACCACCTGGCGGCGGCGAACCTTGACTACGGTCCGGTCCGTCTTGGAGCGGTAGTACGACGGTTGAATGATTAAAAGCCGGTTAGGCATGTTACAGGGAGCATGAATCAAAAAGGGTGGTAGGGACGGCGCGCTGCACCGTCTGCGCCGCATTCAGCGGCGCAAGGGTTCCGCCCGCTATTGCGCGGGCGGGGACATCGCAGCGCGATGTCCCTACCGAAGTCAGGTTCGTGGAAAGCCGGAATTTGACGCATCCTCTTCTGGTTGGATGTTTCATCACCATCATTTTACCTCCTATAAAATCCCGCCGTCAACTTTGAGAGTGGCGCCGGTGATGTAGCCGGCCTCGGCACTCGCCAGAAAACGCACCGTGGCCGCCACTTCTTCAGGCCGGCCAAACCGGCGCATGGGAACGCGCAGCTGTGCCGCTTTACGTTCCTCCCCGGTCAGGTGGGTCAGCGCCTCGGTCTCCACGTAACCGGGACAGACGGCGTTCACGGTGATGCCAATGCGCGCCACTTCCTTGGCCAGTGACTGGGTCAACGCGACCACTCCCGCCTTCGCCGCGGCGTAATTGGCCTGCCCGGGCGGCGCCAACAGGGCGCTCAAGGAAGACAGATTGATAATCCGTCCGGCACGCTGACTGATCATCGCCGGCAACACGGCCTGGCAACCGTGGAAAACTCCGTCGAGGTTTGTCGCCAGAACACGGTTCCAGGAATCCAGCGGCATGGTGGCCAGCAAGGAATCTTCGTGGCGGCCCGCGTTGTTGACCAGCACGTCGACCCGATTGTGGCCCGCCAGAATTTCTTTGACCGCTTGCTTCCATGATTCAGGCGCAGTGACATCCAGGGTGATGCAAAAACAGCGGCCGGAATATTCCTGCGCCAGCTGGTCGGCGCGTTCGCGCCGGGAATGGACTCCGAGCCAGGCGATGTTGTCGGGCGACTCGTGGAGAAAGGCGTGGGCGATGGCCTGGCCTAAACCGCCGTTGGCTCCGGTAATCAAAATGACCCGCAAGCTCATGGCCGGATGTTGCCCTGAGACTGGCCAGCCGACAAATGCGAAATGCCAGCCTCGGCGCGCACAAATCGCGCGCCGATTGCTTGCTGGTTGGAGCCGACAAGACTGACATTGGCGGCTGCGAATCGGCCGCCGGTTACTGCGTCACACGCCGTCACACATTGCCAGGCGGCAGCGGCCATCAAGCCTTCGCCCAAAATGCGTTTCGGGCTCAGACGCGGGCCCGTCCAATCCCGCCACGCAGCAAGTTCCGGAGCGTCCGCACGCGTACTGCTCCCGGTACCCTCGCAGAGCAGTTCCGAAACCTCCGGGAGCGCCGGCATCCGGCCGGCGATTTTTCCGTTCCGCCGCGATGCGACTGGCCGGCAGGATGCCGGCGCTCCCAGTTGTTCGCGCATGGCGCGGGCGGCTTGTGTCCGGCGGTTACGAGTGGAGTAGGTGTGCGCGTCGGTTATCGCGGTCAGTTCAACGCCGGCCGACCATTCCGGGTTCCGGCACAGGCACAAGGCCCCGGCACCGGCAGTGAGGATGGCCGGGCGTTCGAGATGCCAAAGGGCGTCCGCCAGGATCCAGTTGGTTTCTTCCGCGCCGATGACGAGGCACGCGTCCACCCGATTTTCCTCCAGCCACTGAACCCCCAGGGAAAGTCCCTGAAGAAACATCGCCGGATCGCCCACCAGTGAACTGGCCAGCGAAATATTTCCCATCACCGCCGCAAGATGGCTGGCGGGCGCGGCATAGACTGTTTCGGGAAACAAAAGCGGACTGGCGGTCGCCGGGTCTTTCAACGTCTCTTCATAAAAACGGCAGGAATAATTCACGCAACCGGATTGCAGGCAGACCACCAGGCCGAGGCGAAGCCCGGGTTTGGGGTTCGCACACAAGCCGGCGGTGGCCTCAAGCGCGGTGGCCACGACATAATGCGTGATCGGACTTGCGCGGCGCAGCCGGGGATGGGTCAGGAATTCAGGACGCATTGGCGGATTGGGCACCAGGCGCACCCGAAGCGGCTTCCCCCAGCCGGGTCGTTCTATCGTTTGCGTCGGCAGCGGTTCGTCCTCGCCCAGCGCTGCGCGCAGGGCGGCCACACCCCATCCGGCCGGCGTCACCGCGCCAAGTCCGCAAACAAAGATTTTTTCCGAAACGGTCATCCAAGACTTGTGATTAACGATTCGCGCGGTTTTCGATTCCAGCGCGCAATCGTAAATCGTAAATCATAAATCATAAATTTATTCCCACCTCCGGAAAATCAAACTCGCATTGACACCGCCGAAACCGAACGAGTTGGACAATACAACATTCAACCGCGCGGCCCGGGGCTGGTGCACGATGGAAAAATTGCAGGCCGGGTCAGGAATTTCAAACATCATCTCCGGCGGCAGCCATTGCTCGTGCAAGGTCATCAGGCAAATCACTGCTTCGACGGCACCGGCGGCGCCAAGGAGATGTCCGATATTGGCCTTGGTGGAACTGACGGGCAGGGTCGCGGCCCGGGGTCCGGCCCAGTGGCTGATGGCGACCGCTTCCGAACTGTCATTGAGCACCGTGCCCGTGCCGTGGGCGTTAAGGTAGTCAATGTCTTCGGGCGTGATGCCGGCGGTCGCACACGCCTGCTTCATGACCGCCAGGGTCGTGTCGCCTTGCGGATGCGGCTGGGTGAGATGATGCTGGTCAATCGACGCGCCGTATCCGATGAGTTCTCCTAAAATTACCGCATCCCGCCGCCGGGCACTGTCGAGCGTTTCCAGGGCAATAACCGCTGCGCCTTCACCCAACGCCAGGCCGTCACGCCGGGCGTCGAACGGCCGGCAGACAGTGGTTGAAAGCGCCTGCAAAGCATCAAAACCGAAAAACACGAGTTCGGTGAGCGCATCATATCCGCCGGCCAGGGCGCGCTCGGCCTGGCCGTAACGAATCAATTCCCAGGCGTGGCCGATGGCATTGCTGCCGGAGGCGCAGGCATTCGAGACGATGGTGATCGGTCCGGTGGAATCGAACGCCTCAAGAATCATCCGCGCCTGGACCTGCGGCTGGTAATGCACGGCGCGGGTGGATTGATGGCGATGTTCGTGCGGCATTTGCACTGCCTGTCGAAAATACGCCTCGCCGAAGGACATGCCGCCCGCCGTTGTTCCCAGAACCAGCGGCAGATTTTCCGTGGGTTCCCAGCCGGATTGTCGCCACGCTTCGTGAGTTGCCAGCAACAACATGGCAGCGGCCCGGTCGAGTCGGGCGATTTGTTTGGCGTTTAACCTGGTCGGCGGCACAGCCGCCGGCAAATCCACTTCCGCCGCGCGCTTCGCCCGCTGGCGACGGACGTCAAACAGTGTCACGGGGCGGAACGCCGTGCGCCCGGTCCGAAAACCCTCCGCGTTGGGCTTCCAACCCAGGCCCAAAGCCGTGCAGATCCCCGCGCCGGTGATGACCACGCGCGGCGGCGTTTGGGATACAGATGTTGTCGGGAAGAGCATGACAATCGATGGGGTGGGATTTGACTACGCTATGGTGCGGACGGGTGGTGACATGCTGCTCACCGGTCGGGTCTTGCGCTTAAAGGATAACTCGCATCGTTCAGTTCAATTCCGAAGTATAATCCCACACCGTCATCAGGCAATGCAAAACCGCGTTCAATTGGCTCCGGAGCGCGAGTTTTGCCTCGATTTCAGGGTGGATCGCGAGCAAGCTGGGCGCGTGCCGGGAACCACGACATGTGTCGCCGTCATTACCTGTTTCAACGAGGCGAGAACCATAGCGCTTCTGGTTGCCGCCGTGGGCCGATATCTTCCCGCGGTGATAGTCGTGGACGACGGCTCGACCGATGGCAGTTCGAGCCTGGCCCGCGGGGCAGGCGCAGAAGTGATTGCCCACCGGCGAAATCTCGGCAAAGGAACTGCGCTCAAAACCGGATTGTCGCGGGCGCGGCAACGAGGCTTCGAATGGGCATTGGTGCTGGATGGCGATGGCCAGCACGCGCCCGAAGATTGGCCGGCCTTTTGGCAATGCGCCGGACAGACCGGGGCATTACTCGTGGTGGGCAACCGCTTGCATAACGCGGCGGCCATTCCCTGGCTGCGCCGGCAGGTGAATCGCTGGATGAGCCGCCAACTGTCACGCGGCGCGGGCCGGCACCTGCCCGACACACAATGCGGCTTCCGGCTCATCCACCTGGCCACCTGGGCGGCCTTGCCAATCAAGGCGGAACGCTTCGAGGTTGAATCCGAAACCTTGATGGCATTTCTCGCCGCGGGACAGCGGGTCGAGTTCGTTCCGATTCGTGCTATCCGCAGCCGTCGCCGAAGCCACATTCATCCCGTGGCGGACACGCTGCGCTGGCTTAAATGGTGGCGCCATTTCGGGCCGCGCCCGGTACGCCCCGATTCAATGGATACAGTTATCCCGCCGTCTCTACCGGTGGTAACCCAAACCGAACTACTCCGTTAGCAGGATGTGACGGACACCCGCCGGGTCACTTGCTCGGGTTCCAGATGTACTTGCCGGTTGGGTCGACGTAACCGTATCGGCCGCCAGCCTTGACATTCGCCAGGCCGTTAACAAACGGGTCTGCCTCGTCGTATTGGGGGTTAATCACGAATTTTCCGGTCGTGTCAATAAAGCCCCAGTGTTTCCCTTGCTTCGCCGGCGCCAGGCCGCCGGAAAACTCAGCGGCGCCGTCAAACTGGGCATTGATCGCGAATTTTCCGGTCGGGTCGATGTAACCCCATTTTTTTCCCTGCCGCACCGGCGCCAGGTTTTTGACAAACGATCCGGCGTCGTCGAACTGCGCATTGATCACATATTTTCCGGTCTTGTCCACGAACCCCCATTTGCCCCCCAACCGGACGCAGGCGAGCCCTTCAGAAAACGGCAGTGCTTTGTCAAATTGCGGGTTGATGACAATTTTTCCAGTCTTATCAACATAACCCCAACGGCCCATCTTGACCGGCGCGAGTCCGCCGCTGAACATTCCGGCATCTTCAAACTGCGGGTTGATGGCGTATTTGCCGTCCGGATTGATATAGCCGCAACGGCCGCCGCCGCCCGCCCAGTGGTGGAAGGGCCTGGGATCGTAGGGTGCGAAAGGGTCGGGGCTGCCGCCGCCGAGTTTGACTGCCGCCAGCCCTTCACTGAAGACGTCGGCCTTGTCGAACTGCGGATTGATTTGCATCTTGCCTGAAGCGTCCACGTAGCCCCACCGGCCCATCCGCACCGGGGCCAGGCCTTCCGCAAATCCTCCGGCCTTATCGAACTGCGGATTGATAGCGTTTTGGCCGGATTTGTCCGTAAATCCCCAACGACCGTTGACGACCACCGGATATAACGTCTGCGCGCCGAGACACACGGGTGCCGGGCACAGGATTGCTGCTGCGGACAACAACGAGAACAGGAAGTTTTTCATAGCTTTTTGAGTGCGTTTTTTATGGTTCCGGACAGGGATAAAAGACCATCCCATTCCATCTTCGCTGGCGGCGAGTCTATTTTGGCCGGAAACTGAGTCAAGTGCTGAATCCGGCGCTTCTCTCCCGGGCCATGCGATTCGCCGTTCAAAGGCCCGCCGCCCATCGGTCTCGTCCTGATTTGAGCTTTGGAGTACCGCATTTACGCGGTCCCGCGCCGCCTGAAGGCGGAACTCCGAGCGAATTCAGGACAATACCCGCCCATCGGTAGTGGTACGTTTTGCGCGGGTAGGGACGCCGCGCTGCGGCGTCACCGTCCGCGTTCAACGGACGGAACCTGCAACCCTATGAATCATCCGGTGTTTCGTTGCGCCGCTGAACGCGGCGCGGTCATCGCAGCGCGATGACCCTACCCTAAATTACCAGAGCGTACCAATACCCGCCCATCTCCCGGCTTGACCGGGCGCGGAGAGAGGCTTAATACTTTGTATTAGAAAATGATGAGGTCCAATTTCCAACAGAAACGGAGGTTTTTTGCGGAATGGCCGGTTTAAATTCAATTCGAACGGTTGGGATCATCGGCAGCGGCCCGGCGGGCGCGACGCTGGCTTCGCTGCTCACGATGAAAGGTGTGGACGTGACCCTCTTCGACGATGGCCGCCGGCCCGATTTGATCGTCGGCGAGTCGCTCA
>DATEGR010000409.1:0-6481 GCA_035279985.1 Verrucomicrobiia bacterium | reverse complement strand
GGCGCGTCCCAGCCGGGGAAAAGCTGGTCTGAGGCGGCATTGGCCGCGTGGATTTGAGCAAACAGCGGTTCGATTTTGTTTTTCCATTCCGATTCAAGCGCCGCCCACTGGGTTTGATGCTGGCTTTCAAGGCTGGCAACCTTTCCGGCATGAGCGCCGGCCAGCCGGCTGGCCGACGCCTCGGCTTCCGCTTGCAGCCCGGCAATCTTCTCCCGGTGCCGGCTCTCAACTCGCACGAAGCCGGCCCGCCGGTATTGTTCATTTTTTTGCCCGGCTTGAAGTGCCTTTTGATCCACCTCCATCGGCCGGACACCGCGGACATTGACAATTTGCCTCACCGACCGTTTCCATTCCTGACTTAAATCGCGGGTGGTGGCATCGAATTCGGCAAGAATCCGGCTCTGTTCGCGCTGATAATGTTCCGCGATTTTTTGGGGACACGCGTCAAGCAGGCGTCGCGCGTTTCCAAGTTGTCCGGCGATGGCAATGGCGGCCGGCGCGGCAACGCGGCGGCTCGGGAAGTAAAGGATAAAAATAACCAGCAGCACAAATGCAACCGGACCGGTTTGCGACCAGGACACCGTATTCCGGCCAAAATGTTGAAGAACCGGAACCGCCGCGATCACGCCCAACAGCAGCAGAACCACCAGCGAAACCGGAAGGAATCGGAATATCCATGGGAGCAATTTTTTTCGGAACTGAACCAGGTCGTCACGGCTTTTGGACTCCAAACACTGAAATTCCTCGAACAGCTGATTTTCATCCTGCGAAAGGTCGGCTGCTCCCGTTTGCTGATGTCGGCGAAGCAACCGGCGAAACATGCCGTAGCCGCGAAACGCCCGTCGGGCGCTCTTTTCCAGGCGCCTGAAGTTTGTGTTGCTCTCGTTTAACTTCTGCTGGAACCATTCAAAATTCGCGGTGGCATTTGCCAAATCGTTATCGCGCCGCTCTTCGGCTGCCGTCGAATTTTTCCGGATTTTTTGTTTGAGTTCTCCTTCCCGGGAACTGCCTTCGTCCAATACCCGCTGGCTCAGCGCGCTGTGCGCCCGGTTGATTTTGACCTTGCGCTTTTCGAACCGGGTATTGCACCGATTTCTTCCCTCATCCAGTGCCGCCTCCGCCGCAGTGAGCGCTTCGGCGTGTTTGGACTGCTGTTCCAGTTTGGCGGATTCAAACGCGTCGAGTTCAGCGGCCGAGCGGATTTCGAAATCATGGTTCAATTTCTCTTCGCGCGCGGCAAAATTCTCGACCGCACCCTTGAGCGCGTCGAGCAACGCGAGCATTTCACTGACACCCGGATTTTTATTCACAGTCGCTCCTGACTTTTTTCAAAATTTCATCCAGCTTCTCAATGATGGCAACCGTCTTGTCCACGCGAATAAAAAGTTCCTCCAGATACCGGTGCTCGAATTCTTGGCTTTTCTCGTCCCGCCAGTAGTTTTTGGTCTCCGCCCATTTGAGTGAAAGCTCCCGGGCGCTTCCCACCAGCCGGCTTTTGCCCCCGCTCAAATTCACGACGTTGCTCCTTCCCCACTGGGGCCGCCAACTTTGGTGTAAGCCTCCAAAGCGCTGACGATTTGAACCAGTTGCGTGACCGCCTTCCCCATGTCGACGGTCAAAAATCCCTGGAATTCCTCCAGTTGTTTGACCATGGGGGCCGTGCGGTCTTCCAATCCCCGGGCCCATTTTTTTAAGGTGTCGAGTTTCTCCTCCGCGTCCCGGACAGCGCGTTGCGCCCGTTGCACGGCCATGTGTTGCAGCGCGGTCGCCTCCTGCAAATGAGAAAGCGACGTGTTAAACATTTCCCGCCTGGCTTCCTCCAGTTTCAGTCCGCTCTTGCGCAATTCGATTTCCCAGTGCCGGCGCTGATCGTTCTGGAGCCAGAATTGCACACGCATCACTTCGTCGCTGACCTCTTCCAATGTGGGACGCACCTTGCTTAGAAATACGATCAGGCTGGCCCGGAACGATTCAATCGCTTCGACGGAAGTGACTTGGGCGTGGTCGGCCATGATGTCAACGCTGGTGAAGATATTCCTCGATGCGTTGGGCCTTGCGCAACAGATAAGGCGTGTGCACCTTCGAAAGTTCGATGAATTTCTTCAATGCCTTCATCGCTTGTTTGAATTCCTCGGAGAATTTCTCATGTTCCTGGTCCTGCCAGGTGTCCCCCAGCGCGCCGAAGCGGGCGTGCAACAGGATCATCCGATTCTCGAGGTCGCTGTTGAAACGCTGCAGCTCTTCCGCGAACCGCCGCACCTTCTCTGGATCCATGATTGCCTGGGCCATCGTGTTTCCTCTCGTTTATGGTTATCCGCCCCATTATTGCCAGACATTTGCCATCATGCCATCACAATTCTGACCGGCAGCGAATGGCAAAATTCAGACGCGGCGCCACTTTCCATTTACGATTTGCGATTTACGCTTTAGGATAGCCCCGCATGTTAAGCCTCGAAGACCTCGCGGAATTGCTAAATAAAAACCGGGATGCCGCACCAGCCCAGGTAAAGGAATTCTCCATCGGCGGCAATAAATTCACCTTCAATTCCCGGCCCGCCATCATGGGCGTCGTCAATCTTTCCGCCGACTCCTGGTATCGCGAAAGCGTCTGCCTGACGGCGGAAACCGCAGTCCGGCGCGGCATGATCTTGATCGCCCAGGGCGCGGACATCGTGGACGTGGGCGCGGAATCCACGCTGGCCCATGCCGTGCGCGTGTGCGACCGGGCGCAAAATTCGGTGCTGCTGCCCGTCATCAAGGAATTACGCGCCACAAATATTCTGGTTTCGGTTGAAACGTACTCGCCCGCCGTCACGCGCGCGTGCCTGGAGACCGGCGCGAACATCCTGAACCTCACCGGCACGGAAGGCAGCGACGAAATTTTCCGAATGGTCGCCGCGAACGATGCCGCGGTCGTCATCTGTTACGTGCAGGGCAAAAACGTACGTGAAGTCGGCGACTTCGACTTGAGCGCCGACCCGATTGAGCAGATGCGCGAATATTTTTCGCGTCTGATTGAAATTGCGCAACGCAACGGCGTGAAGAAAATCTTCCTCGATCCCGGTCTGGGTTTCTATTACCGCAATCTGCAGGACAGCGCCATTCGCGTGCGGCACCAGATGAATATCTTTCTCAACACGTTCAGGCTGCGCACACTGGGTTTTCCAGTCTGCCATGCCCTGCCCCATGCGTTTGAATTCTTCCGGGATGAAGTCCGTTGTGCCGAACCGTTCTTCGCCGTGCTGGCGGCACTGGGCAAAACCGACTTGTTCCGCACACACGAAGTTCCGCGCATCAAGGCCGTGCTGGACACGATGAGGGTCTATTAACGTGGCCGCCGTTGTGAAACGGCGGACCAATCCGCGTTGTCACCAATGCGGCTACGTACGACCGACTAAAAACACACCTTCCTCCTCCGACTGCATGATCCATTGCTCGCAGATCTGCAGTCGGTAACGCGCAAGAATTTTACGGACAAGTTCCCACGTGTAGCGGTAGGAAAAGAAAAGTTGAATTGAGTCGCCGGTTTTGAAATTGAATGCTCTGCTCCCGATTTGAATCCGGCACGGGCGGCGGAAATGGAAACGGGCTGCGATTCGTTTCAATCCAAACCGGCCATCTTCAATCGTAAATTGTAGTTTGCCTTCGCGTGGTTCAACACCGATATCGAGCAGGAATGTCATCAACCAGTCGCGCGTCAGATCGTTGTCGTATTGCGGCAAAATCCTGTTCATTCCGGCGGCATAATCGGCACCCGGGGCAAGATTGGCGCTGAACAGTAAAAAATCCTTTGGGCGAACCCAGGACGCGAGTTTTGGCAGAATATCCTGCGGCTCGAAATTGGGAATCATGCCGAAGAAAGTGACAAGGCGTGTAATGGCAGGGTCGCCGCGCCGCGCCGACCCTACCGTCTCTTCCAGGTTATTTGCCGTGGCCAGGTCACAAACAAAAGGAAAACATCTTTCCTTCGGCACGACCGACAACGCGGATTCACGAGCAGTTAAAACCATCGCGGTGCTGACATCACAGGGGGTGTAAAAAACTTCCTGGCCACGGGCTTTCAGCCGCTTCAGCAGCCGCGTGTCTTTTTGCCCGCCACCGCAGCCAAGCCCGATAACGTCAACGCGCTGCGACTTGATTTGCGCCGCAGTTGCCGTGAAGCCTTTCTCGTAAATCGCGCGGCAATCTGCATCGTTCCGGGTGGGCGAATATGCCTGATGCAGCGCCAGCCATTTCTGAGTTTGCCTGACGCTGTCGTAGAGAAACTTGTGGTTCACGCGACACCTGCGCAGCGACTCGATCAAGTCGCGCCGGACCTGTTCCGGGAACTGGGTAGCGTGAATCCTGACGCTGGCAACCGTTGACATGGGTACTTTGTTGCTCAGACGTCAACGGAATGCAAGTTTGATGACAAAAGTGTTCAGGCAGAATGATTAAACGCGCTGTCAAATCAGGATCTGTACCTTTGCCCGTGCCGCTTCTACAGGCTCGGGCACTCCGCCGGTTGCGGCACACCCGCCGCTACGGCGTCATTACCCGATAGAACCGTGCCGGCGCCCCTTTCAGGTCGTTGTCTTCAAATTCGAAGTTGCCGTCCTGAAGATCCGTCGCCACTCCGATCTTCTCCCAGCGCGTCAGGTCGGAGGATGCTTCAATAATGTAGGTCTGGCCCCGACTGCCATTGAATTCGAGGTGTAATTTACCGTCCTGCGGTTCGTGGCGGGCGGTGATATTTCCGGATTTTCGGTCGTGGCACGCGCAACAATGATCGAGGCTGTTGATAATTTCCTGGGCGGAGGCAATGAGCACCTCGGCCAAAGCGGAATCATCAGGAGCAATTTGCGCCAGCACTTTGTTTTGGAAAGCTTCCAGTTGATTGATCGCCGGCACCAAATCGCCCCGGGCGATGGAATCGCTGGCCGCCATAAGACTTGCGATTAATGCCTGTTGTTGCTCGATGCCCGAGCCATTGATCACGGCAATCAAATCTTCAATCGCCTGGGTCGCGGTTGAAACCTTTACCACTACGGCATTCGTGTCGGCGGCCAGACCGTCGCTGACCACCAGCGCGATCGAATAAGTGCCCGGCGGGAGCATAACTTCGGCCACGGCACCGGTCGCCAGGGGGGTATTCATCCCGTTTCCGAACCAGAGGTATTGCAGAGGATCGCCGTCGAGATCATAAGAGCGCGTACCGTTGAGAACAACGGCGGCGTTGGTGTCGGTGCAGACGACGACACGGGCAACGGTGGCCGAGGCATCCGCGACCGGTATCTGGTTCACGTGCAACAGCGCGTTGGAACTGACCGCGACTCCCACCGCGTTTGAGACCACAACCGAGTACATCCCTCCCTGATCGGGCCGGGTGTTCGTCAGCGTTAATGTCGGTGAGGTGGCGCCCATCAACGCGTTGCTATCGAAGAACCATTGGTAATAGAGCGGCAGCGACCCCTCCGCCACCACCGAGAAAGTAGCGGTGTCGCCTGCATTCACGGTCTGGCCCTGCGGCTGAACCTGAATGACCGGAGGCATCAATGGCGCGCACTTGCCAGCACTGCCGGCATGGTAGAGGGACTGAATTTCGTCGGCCGCAAGCGCGCGGCTGTAAATCGACACTTCGTCTATGCTACCCCCGAAGTTGGCCACCCAAAACTCGCCGGTCCGCCCAAAAAATACCGGCCGCGTGCCATAGTCCAGCGGAAATCCTGCGTAAGCGCTCCCTTCCAACACGCCATTCACATAGAGCCTTAGTGTGGTCCCATCGTAGGTCCCGACCAGGTGATACCACGCCCCCACCTGAGGTATCGTTGAGGAAAGCGCATGAACCTGCAACCCGCCGGCCGAGGCTATCGCAAACGAAAAACAATCCCGGCCTAAGACACGGTCTTTCAGCAGCGTATAACCCTCGAAATTGCCATCGCGAGTGTTCTTCTTGAATACAATTACTTCCTGCCCCGGAATGTTGGCGCCCGGCGTGACCAACGTATCCAGATTCACCCAGGCTTCGACCGACACGTTGGCCGGTTTCAGGGACGGGGAATCGGCAATCTGCACGTATTGATTGGTGCCGTCCAAATGAAAGGCCTGCCCCACCTTGCCATCCGCAAAGGTGACGCCGGCGACCAGTGTGCCATTATTGGTACCCACGACGTCATCGGCATTGCCTTCCCCCGGCCACCAGCTGACCAATCCCGATGGCGGCGGCACACACGATGCCGATGGGCACTTGCCCGCGCTGCCGGCCCGGTAAATGGTGGCTATTTCATTCGAGGAAAGGGCGCGTTTGTATATAGATATTTCATCCACCGATCCTTGCACCCGGCCATCCCATCCTTCACCAGTCGTCCCAATAAATACCGGACGCGTGCCATAGTCCATGGGAAACCCGGCAATAGCGCTGCCTTCCAATACCCCGTTCACGTAGATTTTTACCGTGGTCCCATCGTATGTCCCGGCCAGATGATACCAGACACCTGCCTGC
>DATEGR010000408.1:0-12954 GCA_035279985.1 Verrucomicrobiia bacterium | reverse complement strand
GAAGCAATTCGCAGCAACGTTTGGCTTCTGTGGCAGCTTGTGCCGGGTATCCGGCTGTCTCCAGAAATGCCACGAAATTCAGGTGCAAAAAAAGGTCATCCGGAGCTGATGCCAGTGCCTGTTCGTATATTTGCATGGCTTGCTGTGGTGTTTGAGTGCCCGTCATGGACCTCATTTCATCCAATTTCGCTTCGTAAAACTTGAGGTTGGCGACATGATTGAATTGTCCGGTGAATGGCGGCGAAGTGATTCTGCCAAAAATATGCGACCAAACTCCCAGGCGGTCCCTCGCGGTAATCGCGAGGCGACGATTACACAATTCTGCGGACGCCCAATTCCCTTTATCCCGGACGGTAATTGAATTTGGAAGCAATGTTTTGACCCTCTCGCCGAACTTAAGTGCCAACAGATAGTTGCCCGCAAAATTTAAATGCACGTGCTCGTAAAAGAAGTTGAATCCGGGGATTCCGTCCGGCGAACTTTGCGCCATGGCCTTTGCAGCATCCAATAAATAGATTTCTTGTCCGGCGTGGCGGGACGCCGCCGCCCGGATGGCAGCATTGATTCGTGTGTCAGCCCGGAAGTCGAGCGCATCATAATCTCTCGCCAGCTCAAAGTGCCGCAGAGCGCGATCATCATTGGTCAGTGCCAGCTCGCAATCCCCCATACGAAATTGCAGATCTGCAAATAGCGGGTCGATTTGGGCAGCTTTGTGATAAAGAGCAGCTGCCTCCCGATATGAGCCGGCATTTTCCAATTTGACACCCTCCTCATAAATCTTGTTCCATGCGGAGTTCTGTTTTTCCTCCAAACCGGCTGAATGGATTGAAGCGAATGGGGCGCAATCCTTCAGGTTGACCGCCACCGTGCTCAAGATAACCGGAACACGGGCCTTGTGTGCCGTCTCCAGGATGTCATGCAGGTTTCCTCTAAAATTCTCGTAGGCCTGCAGGCGGGTGGGATCGCTATATGCCAAACGATTATTCATGAACATTTCCATGCCGCCCCACTCTTGGGGAGTTGTTGAATTTAACCTGCTGACCAGGGAGTCCAACAATTGCCCGATCCGGGTAGCTTTGATGGCGAGAATAAGCCGGATTGTGCTTCGCCTGGGCGCACGTAGTCCATGATTTGTCTCGGCCCCGAAGGGCCCCACCATCTCGTTGTTGCCCATGTAAATGAGCCACAAATCGCCTTGATGTCGGGTACACTCACGCGCAATGGGCAGTATGGTGCTCGAATCAATCGCCGTTAATGCGACACAAATCACGTGAAAATCCGTTCCCGGATAACGTTCACGCAGCAATACCTCCAGATATCGGCCGACTCCATAGGTTGGTTCGGGGTCTCCCATGGCGGCTGATTCTCCAAAGAGAAAGATCCGGTACGAATTGGCAGCTTTTCGAGCTTCAAATCGAAACGGCAACGTTTTGCGGGCGATCGCTGCTGGAAAGAACCGGTTGCTGAATTCCTCATTCGGCACATAATAATCATGTCCATCAATCTGAATCCGGCGGAAAAAACTGGTGTCATAACCGTATCCTGCCAGGCGGAGCCCGATTTCAATACAGCCCAATATGAAAACGGGAATAAAAATCATCGCAGCAAAACGCATGAACCACAGACGGCGCCTTGAAACTGAGGAAATGGGAATCATCGCGATAACTTTTAGAATGAAACAATTTTTTGTGACGAACCGAATCGAATTCTGCTGCTCGACCAGTTGTGCAGCCTGCGTTGATTCCTTAACAAGTTAAAGGCGGCGAGTCAACTCGCCGCCTTTGATTTTCCTTACCCAGCAATTGTCAAACAACTTTTGGATTTGCCCGACTTTCCACTGGTATTTCAGTTACGGTGACGATACCCGGAGGAACCCTTTCGTTCCTGCTGGCACTGTGACGGTGGCAGTAGTGGTGCTCCCGCCAGACGGGATGCTGGTTTGTAAAGAACTCCAAACGCTCGGGTTCAGACCCGGGGACTCTTGCACCGTGTAAGTCGCCGCAGCCGTTGATGTCCATGTAAGCGTGAACTGTGAGGTGTTTCGATTATATTGGACGGAGGTGATCGTGATGGTTGGCAGGCCAACGACAGCAATGGATCCATTCATGAGCAATTCGTTAGTCCAGCTTAGACCAGCAGAGAGGCCCGGAAGCGTCGTGGCCGCATATTGTCCACCATAATTCCCGTTGGCGATATTGTTAAACAATTGATAGGCATTCCCGGCAACCGGCGGAGGGCCGGAATTGACGACATCCAAAGTTCCATTTGTCGAATACCAGAACCAGTTCGTTCCGGCATTGAGGGTAATCTGGTTGGTGTGGGCAAGATCAAACACCACGGTCCCGTTGACGGCTGGAAAATTGGTGGTGAGATTTATCGTGTCGAGGATCTTATATGTTCCATCGATTGTCATGGTTGGCATGAATATCGCATTGCTGCCGGCGATCACACCCGTGCCACTAAAATCCACCGAGCCGTAATTGGTGCCAAAGCCCACTATTCCGTTATTCGTAAAATTGCCACCAACATTCCACTGCTGAACGTCCATCACATACAAAGAACCTCCCCATATTCCTGCATTCCCTGGTCCATACACATCATTGGAGCCCACATTTTGAGCGTTGATCCATCCTAGTTTGGACACCAAGGTATTCTGAGTATTGGTGAGCACCATGCTGCTATGAAGGATTGTTAAGCCACCCGCAAAGTAGTTGGAGCCATTTACAGCGTCCTTATCCCACAGCATACCAGCGCAAGTGGTAAGCCCCTTAACCGTGATAAAACCAACGGAGCAGTCCCAGGCGTTGCTTTCGCCAATGTAAAAGTTGCCGTCGATGGTAAAATCATCTCCGCACTCCACATAGACACCCGTATACTTATTTGTTTGGTCAGGTGGAATATTCGTCCCGTTCACAATGAAATTCCCGTAAATGGTCATAGGCGTTGCAGGATAACCATTCTGCGCTCCGTTGTAAAAGTCTCCCCAGCCACAGAACGTGAGATTCCAGTAATTGACGCGCTTGGCCCAGAAAGCATTGCCCTGGTAATTGACGGTGCAATTGGTGGCCGTGGCATTCAACACACCCAGACCTTGGGTCCCGTAGCCTTCGTTGGCGCCGCCAACGTTGAGCGTGGAACCCGGCGCCATCACGACTGTGCCATTGCCGTCCAGACCGCTGTCAAGAAGTTGACAGGCCGCATTGGTCGTATCATTTGTGATGATTATGCCACCATTGATTTCAACCCAGTCGTTTGTTGTCGGCAAAATCCCGTTCGGCCATGGCGCATTGGAGACCGTGGAGGACCAGTAACCACTTTGGGCAGCGTAGATTATATTTACCGCACGACTGGTTGAAACACATAGCAACATGGACAGGATGATTAAAGCCGCAAACATTTGATTCTTTTTCATATTCAGTTGGAGTTTCTGATCGATATCATTTCATTCCAGCAGCAATGCCCGCCATCAAGCTTATGGGGTGTTTGATTTGGAATATTTTTATGTGATTAAATTTACCGGGAATTGCTTATCAACGATAGTCGCATAAAACGGTGACTACGCCAGGTTTCGCCATTTAACACATTACAGCAGGCCGCGTCCGAATTCAGTTATTGCGATTTACCAGGTCGGCAAGGAAAACTCCGCAGCGGTCGTTGCCGCTGCGGAGTGTAACTGGCGAATTGTCAAACGATAAACGATGCGCTTACCTGGCGCTAATGCGGCGCCGCGCAATCACCAAACCTGCCAGTCCCAAACCAACCAACGCCATCGTAGCCGGTTCAGGCACCAATTGGATACTGTCGATGGTAAAACTATATCCATTCGGCAAAGTACTGGTGGGATCCATGCTCAACTGGAAGAACTGTATCGTTGCCCCACCGGCGATAGCTGCCTGTTGTGCTGCACTGAGAAATCCGGTTTCGGTGACTTGCTGAGTAGCCGGGTTATACACATACCCTGCATCCTGGTTCCCAAGACCCTGTCCATTGGGGATTCCACCTGGATTGTAAGGGAGATTGTAGCCATCATATCCAAAGTACCTGACTGGGTTGTAGGCGCCACCACTCGTATCACCAAGCAATGGTTGTAGGCTGTACCAAGTCCAGGGACCACTGGGATCCGGAGTCGGGCTGTTAATCGTATAGGTAAAAATGATTCTGTTGTCACTCGGATTTAAAGCCACCTGCTGAGCCACCGGGATGTCCCACTCACCCCAATTGTAACCAGTACCGGTAAGTGAAAGTCCGGTCGCCGTGGTCGTGTTTGGTGTCGGAAAACTCCCACCGCCCATGGCGATGCCGGCCGCAGCGCCGTTCCCGAGGATATATTGAGCCTGTGACGAGTTTGCAATTATTAAACCACCTGCCACGGCCAAGGCGGTCATCAGCCATTTTGTGTTCTGTTTCATAACTTTTTGTCTCATTTGATTTTTCTAATTTTTAATGTTCCGCTTCTAAAATCAAATCCGACCAACCATTTACTCCGATGCTCGAAATTATTTTCAAGACACCGCAGGAGTTGAGTCTAGAACATGATTTTCACTGCTACTGACTCTAGCAGAATGAATACCTCTTGCCAGTCGCATGAACTGGCGACAAGCGATGCAATAACCGAATATAACGATTAGCCGTAAATCATTTATGGAAGAACAGCCCACCCAAATATCCGGGTAGTGGGAATCAATTCTGGTCGGCGAGTCGTGGGATTGTCCCCGTTTTATGCGACTATAAATGTTGAATGGAGATGTTAAGCTTCAATATTGCTAGATTCGATTTTGTGGATATTGAAATCACGTAATGTCTGACGGCCCGTGCGCGCAGAAAGAGATCATGCTATGAATTATAAAATGGACATCAAGACGAACAGGTTTGAACGAGACGACCTGTCAATAAATCTTTTCCAACTTCCCCGAGGCAGCGAAAGAGGAAAGTCTTTGAGCGGGGCTTTTACGTTGATCGAGTTGCTCGTCGTCATTGCCATTATCGCCATTCTGGCGGCCATGTTGCTACCGGCCTTGGCCGCAGCGAAGTCGCGCGCACTCGGAATAGCTTGCTTGAGTAATACCAAGCAGATTGCTCTTGGCTTTACCATGTATGCGGGGGATAACCATGATTATTTTCCAGCGAACGAGCAACTCAACGGTGGGTTTTGGTGGTTACCGGGAGGGTACTTCAATAAATATCACCTGCCCTGCGGGGGAGAGTGGATGGCTAGATCTCCTATTTACGGCACTGTGCCCAATACTCCGGCGCCAATGCTGCTTGCTTATCTTCCAAATACCAAGGCTTGGGTATGCCCCGCGCGTAAACGCGGTCTGACTTACCCTTCTGCGCCCGGAGTTTGGGATCCGAGCATAACCGGTTTGCTTTCTTATGGATTCAATTACTGTGGTGTTTTTTCCGCTGTGAATCCTAACGATGGCAACATGATCAACGCTAAACCGTTCAAAGCCTCTTCAGCTTTGAAGCCGTCACTATTGGTAGCTGTCACTGATAGCAGCGGCTCCCGTGACCCCAGCGGCAAAGGTGCCGCCTGGTTGGATTCCTATTGGGCGGGGTCTTCCGGTCCTTCAGGAGATCCTGGCGGAACAACCGAGTATAGTGCCCGCCTTCAGACCGCATTTGCAAGACACAATAATCGTGCGAATGTCGTCTATGTGGATGGTCATGCTGCGCCCTCGCTACCGAGTGCTCTTACTTGGGGACAGTTCTACGGAGTTTTTACTGCTGGCGTCCCTCTCAAAACCTCTCCTTCAACCCCAAATCCCAGCGTGATATCGTCCGATCCCATCAGCACTCCGGCTTTGGATGTAAAGCAATGGAGTACGACGCCGGAATAAGGCTTTGCGATGACACTATCAGGCATGGTAAATTCTTTTAAAAGATCTATATTGACCAAGGATGCCAACCAAGACGATTGCGAATTAATTATTGCCTTTACACGCTAAAGGTCGCCATACAAATTGACGTTGCCTCCCTGTTTTATATGTCATGCTCGCCGCTGCAACTCGCAATCATCCTGTTCCTCGGTGCCTCGCTATGCTCACTCCAGGCATCTCCCGGTGCGAATGTCCCCTGGACCACCTACGAAGCCGAGAACATGACGATCAATGGCGGAACCGTGATCGGCCCGCCGACGCAGGTTGCTGACATCAATGCCCCCGTGTCGAATACGATTCAAATGGAAGCGTCGGGCGGGCAGGCCGTCGAGCTGACCGGCTCGAATCAATACGTCGAATTCACCGCGCAGGCCGCGGCCAATGCCATGGTGGTGCGTTATGGCGTGCCGGATACGTCCAACGGAACCGGGACCAATTCGACCATCAGCCTTTACGTCAACGGAACCTTTGTTAAAAAACTTCCGGTGACATCCATGTATTCCTGGCGATACGGCGCGTACCCGTTCTCCAATACTCCCAGCCAGGGTAAACCGAGGAACTTCTTCGATGAAGTCCGTCTGAACGGGTTGACCATCAATGCGGGTGACACGGTACGCATTGAAAAGGATGCCGACGACACCGCGGCGTATGACGTCATTGATCTGGTTGATCTTGAGAATGTCGCTCCCCCGCTGGCTGTGCCCTCGAATTCACTGTCCGTCATCAGTTATGGAGCGGACACGAATGGGGTCATTGATTCGACCACTGCATTCCAGAATTGCATCAATGTCGCCGCATCCCAAAGCAAGACAGTTTGGATACCAGCCGGAACCTACGCTATCAGCGCAACCATTAATCTTCCTTCCAATACCACCATCCAAGGCGCCGGCATGTGGTGCAGCGAGCTGGTTGGCAATGCATCCCTGTACAATACCACTCCCTCCAGGCGGCTCACCTTGAATGGCTCGGGAAGTAACATTCACCTGTCTGATTTTGCCGTATTGGGCTTCCTGAACTATCGGAACGACAGCGAGCCCAACGATGGTCTGGGCGGTTCCTATGGCACCGGGTCCACCGTTTCGCGGATCTGGGTGGAGCACACCAAGACTGGCGCGTGGATCGTCAATTCAAGCGGCCTGGTGATTGACAGTTGCCGGTTCCGTGACACCATCGCCGACGGCTGCAATCTTGCGGTGGGAATGCAAAATACCACCGTTACCAATTGCACCACCCGGGGTACGGGCGATGATTGCTTTGCCATCTGGCCGGCGACGTATACTTCGCAGTCGTACAAACCGGGCTTCAACGTGATTACTCACTGTACCGGTCAGGTGCCGGACCTGGCCAACGGTGGTGCGATCTACGGCGGGGTGAGCAACCGGATTGAGGACTGCGCATTCTCTGACATGCCTTACGGCTGCGGGATACTGATCGCCGGCACATTCCCGGTTGGTGCCAACGTCTTTACCGGAACGACCGTCGCCCAGAGATGTAATCTCACGCGATGTGGCGGTTATGATCCCGGCTGGTTTTGGCGTGGCGCCGTAACTCTCTGCCCGCAGTATATCAACATTACCAATGTCAACCTCAACCATTTGAACATCACAAACAGTTTATCCTACGCTTTGCAAATTGTCTCTCCGGGCAGCAGTTCAACCGTGGGCGTGTTGTCCAACGCCACGATGAATCTCGTCAATATTTCCAATTACGGTGTGCAGGTTCCGCCTTACCAAGCCAGCCCGTACACCAACGGAGTGTATGGGGTATGGGCCAGAAGCGACGCGTACGGCAGCCTGAACGTCGAAGCCCTGTCAGTCAACGGTGTGCCCGTAACATCAATGCCCGCCTCCGGGCCTGATATGAACAACCAGTCCAGCGGCTCGCCGCAGAACTTTGCCTTTAACTTCATGTCCGCACCGACCATTACCTGGGCGGCATCAGCCAATAGCCTGCAACTTTTATGGCCGGGGAATTATACCGGCTGGACATTGCAGTCGCAGACCAATACGCCGGGCGTCGGCATCGGCACCAACTGGAGCATCGTCTCCGGTTCGACCACCACCAACCAATTTTCCACCTCCCTGGACACCACCCGGAACATATTTTTTCGCCTGATTGATCTGTAGAAAACTGGTTCTTGCGAGGGTACCGCCGCAGCAGTCTGACTCCTGCAAATCATCTTTTGTGGCGGCTTTTGTCCCGGAACGGCGGGCAAATGGAAACTTCCTCGAATCTCGCAACCTGGCGAATCATTAATCCTTCGCCTGCAAGTGCAAACCAAACCGAATTCCAAATATTTGTATCGCCAGCGACAACACCGTCTTTCCTTCGAGTTCAAAATAACTGAACGATTTTAAACGCGTTCTTAGTTCGGCGGATCCTTGGGAAGAACAATCTGCCTGCCTAGTTCAATGGACTTTCGGGCGGCGTCCAGAATCTCGGTCGTAATTATATTCACTTGCAACGATGACGGTCCGGTTGGCTTTGCCTCTCCACGGATAATTCCCGCGAAATGCGAAATATCATCAGTCAACAGGTTGGATTGTGGCGGGGCTGGCAAATTAAGGTCACTTTCTTCGGTGTCAGCCAGACGGATCCGCAGTAAATCCATTCGCGGCGCATATATATATCCCGTATTGCCATAGATTTTAATACTCCTCTCGTCAAACGGAAGATCCCAGGACGCGTGGATAATTCCTTGAGAGTGTGGGTAAGTGACGACGATAGTCACTTCGTCCTCCACTTGGGGATAAATTTCCGGTTTAATATGTTGGGCCACCGCAAATACTGACGTGGGGCGTTGTCCATCCATAAACCATGTGATTAAGTCGGTTCCGTAGCAACCGAAGTCTGTGAGGGCACCTCCCCCGTTAAGTGCTGGATCCGTCAACCAATTCAAAAAGGCATCAGAACAACCCGCCTCTTTGGGCCCCTGGTTTCCCGCGACAACCATAATTTCCCGTAAATCACCGATGGCGTGCCGGTCGTGAACGATGGTATGCGCAGTTTGAATGCTGGAATACCAGGAAGTCTCATAATTAACAACGATTTGAATACCGTTTTGCCTTGCGGCCGCCGCCATGGCTAACGCGTCTTTCATATCAACTGCCAGCGGTTTTTCCAGCATGACGTCAATTTTATGAGCCGCGCAGGCTTCCACGACACGACGGTGATCGAACGTGGTTGTAAAAACTGCCGCCGCTTGTACGTTGGTTCTGGCCATCAAGCCTTCAAGGCTTGAGTCAAAAAAGTTTGTGCTTAGATTTAAAAGTCGGGCGTAACGGGTTACTAATGTCTGGTTCGATTCAACAATGCCGACTAATTGAACATCTTGATGATTACGCGCCCGGGAAATAAAATCGCCGACGGCGTCGTGGTCGAGGCCGACGATGGCAAGGTGAATTGGAGACTTGGGCTCTGCTGCCGGAATCGGGTGAATAACAAACAAAAGCAGAATGACACCGATGATTGCCTTCATAGGCATCCAGTTAAGCATTTCATGGTGATCTCCGCAACCAATAGCACGACAGACTTCATTGGGTGACCCGGTCCAGAATGGCTCAAAACGGTTCGCGGTGATTGAGATTATCCGATTGGCGACAGACAGAGAATGGCTGCACAAGGCCATGAAGGAGATTTCCAAACATTGGCGGCACAAACGCCAAAACCGTCGCACTCCTCAGCCTTTAGCACTCAAGCTGCGGCGGCAAGCTGCGTAACAACGCAATGAATGTTGGCGGTTGCGGGTAATATATAATTGAGTGAGTTACGGTCGGAATGGTAAAGGTTCCTCGTTCGATTCCGAACCTCGCCTCCAGCTTCAGTGCTTGCGCTTGAATACCGTCCTTGTTCATGACTTTTCACCAGGCAACGTAAAGAAAAACGCCGTGCCTTTGCCGGGCTCGCTTTTCGCCCAGACCTCGCCGTCGTGGTTTTGAACAATGTGTTTTACAATCGAGAGTCCCAAACCGGTGCCGCCCTGTTCGCGCGACCGTGCCTTGTCCACGCGGTAAAACCGTTCGAACACGCGATCCAGTGCCTCGGGCGGAATGCCCGGCCCGTCGTCCTGTACGAAGACCTCAATCCTACCGGTGTCGGTTTTTCGTCCACCAACGGTCACCATGCCCTGGCTACGGCCGTATTTGATGGCGTTGTCCACGAGGTTGGCGAAGACCTGTTCCAGCCGGTGCGCATCCGCCAGGGCGGTCAAGTCGTTCAATTGGCTGACCAGTTTCACGCCTTTCTCCTCGGCGCGCGTTTTTAAATCGGTAAAAACCTTTTCCACCAGCGGGCGCAATTCCACCGGTTGCAGGTTCAGTTTGATTCGGCCCGATTCCAGCGCGGAGATGGTGAGTAAATCCTGAATGAGCAAATCGAGCCGTTGCGTGTTGCGTTCGATTATTTTGAGAAAACGCTCCACGACTTCGGGATTGTTGCGCGCGCCGTCCAGCAGCGTTTCGACGTAGCCTTTGATCAGCGAGAGCGGCGTGCGCAATTCGTGGCTGACGTTGGCCACGAACTCCTCGCGGGTGCGTTCGAGTTGCTTGAGCCGGGTCAGGTCGTGAAAAACGAGAATGGTGCCCTCGCGTTCGCCGGCGGAATTGAAAATGGCCGCAGCGTTGACCTGCAACCAGCGTTCGCTCAGTTCCGGCAGTTTCAGTTCGTAGTCGAAAACCTGGCCGTCCTTCTCGACCCGTTCGACGAGAGCGGCGAGCTCATGCACCCGCAGCGCTTCCATGATGGTTTTGCCGCGCAGTTCGGTTTTCAGGCCAAAAAGGTTTTTGAACGCGCGGTTGGCGAGATAAATCCGGCGGTTGCGATCGAGCAGCAGCAGACCTTCCAACATGCTGTTGAACAGGACTTGTTGTTGCGCCTTGGCGTCAACGGCCGTCTGCTGTTCCCGTCGCTGAAAATCCTCCATATCGGCCTGCAATCGCCGTTGTTGTTGCCGGAACCGCTGTTGCCACCAGAAATGAATGCCGGCAGCCACGGCCACGGCCAGAATGGTCAGAAGCGGCCACATGCGAAGAAAACCTGAGAGTAGTAAAACGCCGAACGCTCAACCTTCAACTTCCAACCTCCAATAATAAGTGTCCGGCAACCGTTGAGCGTTGGGCGATGAATGTTGAATGTTGAATGTTTCCGGCTCACTCCACAAACCGATAACCGACCCCGCGCACGGTGTCCAGATGCTTCGCCGCCGGGCCAAGCTTTTCGCGGAGCCGGCGCATGTGGGTGTCCACGGTGCGCGTGTCAATGAGGCTGTCGTACTCCCAGACGTCACGCAGCAAATGATCGCGCGATTGCACCCGTCCGGCGCGCTGGGCGAGCACGACCAGCAGTTTGAATTCGGTGGCCGTCAGCTCGATCGTTTTGCCCTTCCAACTGGCCACGTGCCGCGGCAGGTCAATCAATAAATCACCGAACCGCATCTGGTCATTCGGCTTTTCGCCGTTCTGGCCGCGCGACAGGATTTTTTTGATGCGCAGCAGCAGTTCCCGCGGGCTGAACGGCTTGGTCAGGTAATCGTCGGCGCCGAGTTCGAGGCCGAGCACGCGGTCAATTTCCGCCGCCTTGGCGGTCAGCATGATGACCGGCACGCGAGCGGTGACCGGCTCCAGCCGCAGCGTCTTGCAGATCTCGAATCCGTCCATTTCCGGGAGCATCACGTCGAGCACGATGAGGTCCGGCGGCTGGGCGCGCGCCTTTTTCAGCGCCTCCGCTCCGTCCGCGGCCGTGCTGACCGCATAACCGGCCTGCTTGAGGTTGAATTCCACAAGCTCGACGGCTTCCGGTTCGTCGTCCACCACTAGTATCTTAGGTTTCACCTTTGCTTTCACATCATGCCGTAAACCGCCGCCGCCACACAATTTCAAATCGGTGACAACCGTGTGACGATTCGGTGACAATTTTATTTATGCTCGATGATTGATGATTTATGATTTGCATCATTCGTTCGCAACTGGGAAATCGTAAATCATAAATCGTAAAAAACAGCATGCCAGTTCCGGTCGTTAATATTGTCCAAATGCGGGAGTGGGAAAAGGCCACCTGGGCCACCGGCCAGACCGAGGCCGGGGTCATTCGCCACGTTGGCAATGAAATTGCCCGACTCGCAATGCGCCTGACCCGGCCGGATGACGCTGTTTTAATCCTCGCCGGCAAGGGCCATAACGGCGACGACGCCCGCGCCGCGAAGGAATTTTTGAGTGCCCGGAAAATTATTTTGCTGGACGTGTCCGATCCCCAAACGGCCTTGGCGGAATTTCGGCGTAGGACAGGCGTCGCGCCTGTCTCACTTCAAAAGGAAATTCCCGCTCAAGCGGAACCTGAAGATGGAGACAGGCTGGAAGCCTGTCCTACATTAATTATTGACGGCTTGTTCGGTATCGGCCTGAGCCGCCCACTCGACAATGGCTGGAAAAAAGTTATCGCGGAGGTCAACAAATCCAAAATTCCGGTTCTCGCCGTGGATGTGCCGTCCGGTTTGAACGCGGATACCGGCCAGCCACAGGGAGCAGCCATTGAGGCGGTGGTGACGCTGACCGTGGGCGCTCCCAAAATCGGAATGCTCCAGCAAAGCGCCTGGCCGTTCGTCGGTCGGCTGGAGGTGGCTGAAGACGTCGGTTTGATTCCATGTCCGCATCAGGGCGAGTTGAACTGGACGTTGCCGGGCGATTTCGCAGGGTTTCCACCACGCCGGGGCGTGGCCGGCCACAAAGGTTCGTACGGGCATCTGGCGATTATTGCCGGCAGTTTCGGCTTTCACGGCGCAGCGGTCCTGGCCGCGCGGGCTGCGCAACGCGCGCAACCGGGGCTGATCACACTGTTTACCCAGGAAAACATCTACCGTCCCGTGGCGGAGCAGTTACAGGCTGTGATGGTTAACGTTTGGAAACCGGAAACCCAATTGCCGGAATCAACCAGTGCCGTTTTGATCGGGCCGGGTCTGGCCGCGCCCGGGATGCCCGAGGCCATGAAAACGCCGACTCGGAAATTGTGGCGCGACTCGGAACTGCCGGTGATTGTGGACGCCAGCGCGCTTGCCTGGCTTGAGCCAAACGCCGCACCGAAG
>DATEGR010000407.1:0-4279 GCA_035279985.1 Verrucomicrobiia bacterium | reverse complement strand
CAGCCGTTCGATTCGTAGCCGCCGACGTGCGGAGGCTCTGATCAACTGCAGATTGCGAATCCCGGATTTTCCAGATAGAGCCTCGTTACCCCGGCTCCTACAATTTAATCAAGCCAGGGATTCGGCCAGCACTTCGGCCATGTGCCGCAACCGGACGGTTGCCAGGTGTTGGATTTGCTGGCGGCAGCTGGCGCCGGAGGCGACGACGGTGGTTCCAAAAGGCTGGTTCATGACCTTTTGAATCAGCGGTTCCGCGACCTTTACCGAAAGTTCGTATTTTGATTCCAGCATGCCGAAGGCGCCCGCCATACCGCAGCAACCCGAGTCCAGCAAAGTCACCGTCTTTTCCGGCAACCGCTCGGCCAGTTGTCGCATGAGGTTGGGATTGGACAGCGCCCGGGCATGGCAATGCGGATGAATTATCAATCGCCCGGCCCGATTGTTGAACGTGAGTCCGCCGGGTTCCCAGCTCAGAAAATTTTCAATGAAATCCTCAAACAGGAAACAGCGCCGCGCGACGTTTTCCACGTCCGGCAGGTTCAACTCCCGGTAATCCTCCGCGAACATCGAAAAACACGATGGTTCGAGAAAAATAATCGGCGTGCCGCCGGCGTCGGCGTTCAACAACGCGAGATTGTGCCGGGCCAACCGGGCGACTTCGTCGAGGTTGCCCTGGCTGAAGGCGGGCCGCCCGCAACATTGGCGCTGCGCCGGCACCGTGACTTCAAAACCCGCCGCCTCGAGCACCGTCACGGCGGCCAGGCCGATCTGCGGCTCGTAATAGCGCATGAACGTGTCGTCCCACAGGATGACCCGGCCGCGGGTCGCGGGCGCGGATGGCTGATGTTTGGCAAACCAATGGTCGAATCGTATTGGCGCAAAACGCGGCATCGGGCGCCGGGTGGTGATGCCCCAAATGCGGTTTCGCAGCAATCGCACCGGGAAGAATTCCATCAGCGCATTGGCCAGGCGCGGCATTTTGCAGCCCCAGCGACCCAACTGGTCCACTGAACTGAACAACCGTTCGCGCAGCTTCAAACCGTCGCGGCGGATGCGCGCGTTGAGCAGTTCCGCTTTCAAGAGCGCCAGATTCACGTTGGAGGGGCATTCCGTGGTGCACGCTTTGCACGACAGACAGTTGCTCAGGGCCGCCTCCATTTCCTGTGAGCGCAACGGGTCACCTTTGATCTCGCGCAATTCCAGCGCCGCGCGAATCGCATTCGCCCGTCCACGGGTGGACATGATTTCCGTGCCGGTGGCGATGAAAGTAGGGCACATGGTCGGTGTCTGCTTCAAGCAACCGCCGCAGCCGTTGCACTGTTCCAGATTGGCGGTAAATGAACCGTCCTTGGCCGCAAACGCGAGCATCGGTTCGAAGGGCAATTTTAACGAATACCCTGCGCCCATGCGCAAATGGCCGTCAATTTTGTAGCGGCCGTCGGAAATAATTTTGCCCGGATTGAACAAATTGTCCGGGTCGAAAGACTGTTTGATTTCGCGCATGAGCTGGTAAAGCTCCTCGCCGACCTGGCCCTTAAGGTATTCCGTACGGGCGATGCCGACGCCGTGCTCACCGGCCAGCGTGCCTTTGAACTGCAATATCAACGCCGCCACTTCATCGGCAATCTGCCGGTATTTCTTCAAATCGTCCGCGCTGTGTAAATCCAGCACCGGTCGCACGTGCAACAGTCCTGCCGCCGCGTGGCCGTAATAGGACGCCTGTACGCCCACCCGTGCCATCAACCTCTGCAAGCCGGCAAAGTAGGCCGGCAAATCCCGCGGGCGCACCGCTGTGTCTTCAACGAAACAGGCGGGTTTGGCGGCGCCTTTGCACCCGGTCAGCAATGACAGCCCGGCCTTGCGCATGGCCCACACCAGGTTGGCTTCGGCCTGGGTCCGCAAAATCAATTTGCGCAAACCCAACCGGCGCTTCTGCAACTGCGCGAGCCGATCGCCGGCATTCTCGAAAAACTCGACAATCAACATTGCCTCGCAGGGTTTCGCGTCCAGTTCCAGCAAATCGCGCACGGCCTGAAACTCGCGCTGGCCGCGGGTTTGCTCGAACAACAGGCTGTCAACGTGTTCGATGGCCGCCGGCATCAAATCCAGCAGTTCCGTAGTGGCCTGCATCGCCTCGGCCACCGACGCAAAAAAGATCAGGCCGGCACCGCGCTCGGGGGGCAGGGGAACAATTCTCAAATCGGCGGAAACGATCGCGGCGAGCGTGCCTTCGCTGCCGGAAAGGACATGGACCAGATTGCCGGGCTCGTTCGCGGCACGCGCCAGCGCATAGCCGGGCCATCGTTTCAGCAGACCCGGCGGGAAACGCTCCGTGATTTGCAGCGCATTCAGCGACAGCAGGTCTTCGATCAAGTTCCGTTGCCGTGGCAGATTCTCGCTTCCGGGACCGAGCTTCAGGACCTCCCCGTCGGCCATGACGATTCTCAATTCATTGACATGCATCCCCGTCGTCCCATAAAACGGCGCATGTGCGCCCGAGGAATCATTGGCAATCATGCCGCCCAGCGTCGCGCGCGAACTCGTCGCCACATCCGGGCCGAAACAAAAGCCCTGTGGCCGTAGAAAATCGTTCAGTTGATCCAGCACGACGCCCGCCCCGACGCGGATGCTGCGGTTTTCCGGGTTGAACTTGCTGATCAGCCGGTTATACCGCGCGAAATCAATCACCAGGCCGTCGCCAATTGCCCCGCCCGCCAGTCCGGTGCCGGCGCCTCGCGGAATCACCGAGACACCGGCTTGCGCCGCGGCCAGGATGATGGAACTGGCTTGCGTTGCGTTTTTCGGAAAAGCCACCGCCAGCGGCACAATCTGGTAAGGCGACGCATCGGTGGCATAGAGCTGCCGCGTCAGATTATCGAAAGCGACTTCACAATTCGCCGCATTCAACGTGGCCATCTGCTGGGCGGGCATCATAGTAATCGCCCACAAGCTATCGTCGTGACAGCCCGTTGACAATTTCATTAACTCAACCCCGTGAGCGCCGCCAAACGGTCGGAAGCATTTCTAAAAGTCAGCCACCAGTTCAACCTGGGCGCACTCGTCACCGAATCGTCCCATCCGATTACAGCCAATTTGAGTCAAATCGCCCGGCAGGACATCGTCGCCGGGCTTAAACTGCTCTTTGCGGTGGATGGCGATGTGGTGCGCCGGTTTCGAGAATTCGTCCAATCGGGCAGGGCAGGGGAAATCAAGGAGGCGATCGTGCATTCGCTTGAAAACGGCGGACGGATTTTCTTCACCGGCTGCGGCGCGACCGGGCGGTTGAGCATTTTGCTCGATTCCCTCTGGCGGGATTTTTGGAAACGTGACAGCCGACATGGGCCGGCTCCGACTAGCTCGGATCCAGGAAAAAGCGGACTTGCGTCCACTGCCACAACGTCCGGCGTGATAAATTTTGAGGACCGCACCTTCAGTGTCATGGCCGGCGGTGACTGCGCCCTCATTAAATCCGTCGAAGGCTTCGAGGATTTTGCGGCGTTTGGGCGCCAACAGCTTCGCGACCTGGGCGTGCGGGTGGGCGACGTCGTTTTTGCCATCACCGAAGGCGGTGAGACGTCATTCGTCATCGGCACGGCGCGGGAAGGTCTGGCGGCGGGCGCAAGGGTTTATTTTGTTTATAACAATCCCGATGACATCCTTTGCCGGCACGTGGAACGCAGCCGCGAAGTCATCGAGGACCCGCGGATGGAAAAGATCAACCTGACTACCGGTCCGATGGCCATCACCGGTTCCACGCGGATGCAAGCCGCTTCCATCCAGCTTTGTGTCATGCTCACGGTGTTGGAAATGGTGGTGCAGGAGTTGGCAGGGACAGCGCGCGCCGCCGTCCAGTCATCGCAACGCAATGGCCCCGGCGATGTTCCCGGGCAGTTCCTGGCCGGGCTGGAAGAATTGCACGCGAACCTGCAATCGCCGGAATTGCTTGTGCCCCTGGCGAGACTGGTCGAGCTGGAGGAATCGGTTTACCGGGGTGGGCGGAGGAATAATTACTTCGCTGACCAGCTCGGCCTGGATGTGCTTACGGACACGACCGAGCGCTCACCGACGTATGGTACGCCGCCATTTCGCAAAGCAGATGACAGCACGGCGGCGGAGTCCTGGGCGTTTTTGTTTTTACCGCCGCTGAAAACCCCGGATGCCTGGCGGCACATCTTGAAACGTGAACCTCGTGGCATTGAATGGAGTAAAACCGACGTGCAAAAACTCGTCGGCGATGACAAATCCGCGCGGGCATTTGAGACCATCCGAAAGATCAGTC
>DATEGR010000406.1:0-7665 GCA_035279985.1 Verrucomicrobiia bacterium | reverse complement strand
TCGCCGTATTCGGCATCCGATGAATCTCGGCGGCCAGAGTGAAGCCATCCATGCCCGGCAGTTGCGTGTCGAGAATCACCAGATCAAACGGGTTGCCGTCGCGAAGGAAATGCATCGCCTGCTGCGGGTCACCGGCGTCCTGGGGCACCATCCCCCACCGGGCCGCCTGTTCGGCCAGCGCGCGGCGACTGGTCGGATTGTCGTCCACGATCAACACCCGCCGGCCCGCGAGTTTATCCTGCCGGCCCGCCAGCGGGTGCAGGGCGGTTGGCAGTCGGGCCAGCACATTAATGGTGAAGTGAAAGGTCGAACCTTCGCCCGCCACGCTCTCGGCCCACATCTTGCCGCCCATCAATTCGACGAGTTGTTTGCTGATGGCCAGGCCCAGCCCGGTGCCGCCATAGCGGTGCGCCGTGGAGGCGTCGGCCTGCGTGAACGGCTTGAATAAACGCGCCAGGCGATCCGGCGGAATGCCAATCCCCGTGTCCCGCACGGAAAAATGAAGGTGCAACAGGGAATGATTTTGCTTTTCCTCTGCCTTGGCGGAAAGCAATTTGATTTGCACCAGAATCTCACCGGCCTTGGTGAACTTGATGCCGTTGCTCAAAAGATTTACCAGGACCTGGCGCAGGCGCAAAGCATCGCCTTCCACCAGAGGAGCAATCTCGTCGTCCATCTGATAAACCAGGTCGAGGTCCTTCTCGAACGCCTTCGTCGCCATCAAGTCCAGGGTTTCCTCCACGCACCCACGCAGGTCGAATGGCCGCGAATCCAGCTCCAGCTTGCCCGCTTCGATTTTCGAGAAATCCAGGATGTCATTGATGATGGTGAGCAGCGCCTCACTGCTGGCGTGAATGGTTTCCAGGTAACCACGCTGCTCGGCGGTCAACTGCGTTTCGAGCAGCAGCCCAACCATCGCCACGACGCCGTTCATCGGAGTGCGAATTTCATGGCTCATCGCCGCCAGGAAATCCGATTTGGCGCGCGCGGCGGATTCGGCGGCAATCCGGGCCGACATCAACTCGCGTTGACGTTGGAGCAAGTCGCTGAACTGCCGCTTGATTTTCAATGCCGCGTGGAGGCGGGCGCGGAGTTCTGCGACCTCAAACGACCGGCTCACGCAGTCGTGGGCACCGAGCTCAAACGCACGGAGCTTCTCCGCCGAAGCATTTGCGGCGAGGAACACAATGACGGGAATGGTCTGGGTGGCGGCGACCTCCTTGAGCTCCTGCAATAATTCCATTTCCGCGGCATCCAGCAGAATCAGTTCGGGCGGCGCGTCGCGGAGCATCTCAAAAATCCCGTCACCGGACGGCGCCAGCCGGATGGCGATATCGTCCGCCCGCAGCAGCTCCGACAGCGTGGCCAGCAATTCCGGATCGTTGCCAACCAGAAAAATTTGGGCCGCTGCTTGTCTCATGACGCCGACTTTAATTTGATTTGTGATGTCTATTTTAAGGACGCTTTGCCTCAGGCCGACTATTCAATATCACTTTTACCGTTTTGGCCAACCCGTTTTTTGGTCTACTGCATTTCCAATGCCGAAAGAAACATTGCTGGCACACGGTTTTGGCGGTAAAATCCACCCATGCTGCAAACGGTGCTTGAGCCCCAAACAGCGGAAAAGGCGGCATTGTTTCGAGAGACGTATTTGGCCGCCTACCGCTTCATGTTGCTGGCGCGGTTGTTGGACGACAAATTTGCCGCGCTTTGGCGCTCCGGCAGAATCCATGGCGGAGTCTTCCTCGGACGCGGCCAGGAAGCCCTGAGCGCGGCAACCGGTGTCTCGTTGAAGAAGGGCGACGTGTTTGCGCCGTTGATACGCGACGCGGCAGGGCGGCTGGCCTTTGGCGAGACTGTTCTGGACGCGGCGCGCACCTATCTCGGCTCGGCGCGGGGACCGATGGGCGGGCGCGACGGCAACGTTCACCGCGGCAAGCCAAAGGAAGGTTATCTGCCCATGATCAGCCATCTCGGCGCGATGATTTCCGTCGTGAACGGCATTTTACTGGCGCGCCGGTTCAAAAACCATGCCGGCACCGTCGGCGCCGCCAGCATCGGCGACGGCGCAACCTCCACCGGCGCGTTTCACGAAGCGCTCAATCAGGCGGCGGTGGAAAAATTGCCGCTCGTCCTGGTCGTTGCCAACAATCATTACGCTTACTCCACGCCGATTTCCCGCCAGTTCGCCTGCCGTGATCTGGCGGACAAAGCGACCGGCTACGGCGTTGAGGTGGATTCCATGGACGGCACCGATCTGAAGGAGTGCCTGGAAACCGTCGGGCAGGCGGTGGACCGCGCGCGGGCGGGACGCGGACCGCAAATGGTAGTGGCCACGCTGCTGCGGCTGTGCGGCCACGGCGAGCACGATGACGCCGGCTACATCGATCCGGAATTGAAAAAATCGCCGGTGGGACGCGATTGTCAAAAAGTGGCGGAGGATTATTTGATCCGACAAAAATGGGCGGACGCGGCGACCCTGGCGACCTGGCGTACGGAAGCCGTTCACAAGATCGAGGAAGCGGTTGCCCAGGTGCAGCGCGAGCCGGCGCCAGATCCGTTTACCGAGGAGTGGCGCGCCATTTCCACCCGGCGGTTGAATGAAGGGCATGAGTAAGGCGGCGGCATGAGCATCACCTATCTCGAGGCCATCCGTGAAGCGCAGGCGCATGCTTTGCGCGACGATCCGCGCGTGTTCATCTATGGCCAGGATGTCGGCCCGTTCGGCGGCGCGCACAAGGCCACCAAAAACCTGGCGAAGGAATTTCCCGGCCGCGTCCTGGATTCGCCCATCAGCGAGGACGCCATTGTCGGTCTGGCCGTCGGCGCCGCCATCGAAGGCATGCGGCCCATTGTGGAAATGCAGTTCGCGGATTTTTCCACCGTGGGTTTCAACCAGATTGTGAATCAGGCGGCAACGCTGTTTTGGCGGACGAACGTACCGTGCCCGCTCACCGTGCGTCTGCCGTTTGGCGGCACGTCCGGCAGCGGGCCGTTCCACAGCCAATGCATGGAAACCGTTTACGCGCACTATCCGGGGTTGATTGTCATGACGCCCGCCACGGTCGAGGACGCCTACAGCATGCTGCTCGAAGCGGTGGCCATTGACGATCCGGTGATTTTTTGCGAGCACAAATTTCTTTACTACCACCTCAAGGCCGAAAAACTGCCGAGCGAAGCCCTGCCGGTGGGCAAGGCCCGCATCGTGCGCGAAGGCCGGGATATGACCATTGTTACCTACAGTGCCATGGTGCACGAGGCGCTGGAGGCAGCCAATGAACTCACCCCCGAAGGCTGGGAGGTGGAAGTGGTGGACCTGCGCTCCGTGAAGCCGATTGACACCGATACGGTGATGGCCAGCGTTGCGCGCACGGGACGGTTGCTCTGCGTCGGGGAAGCCTGGCCCTGGGGCGGTGTGACGGCGGAAATTATCGCGCGCGTGTCGAGCGAAGGCTATGGCCTGCTCGACGCCCCGCCGCAACGACTCAACGCCAAGGACACGCCGGTACCGTATCACCCGAATTTGTGGGCGGCCCATCGCCCGACCGCCCGCGCCATTACCGCCGCGGCCCGGAAGCTCTTAAGGCTCTGAAAAGTTATGCCACAGATTCCCATCATCATGCCGCAACTGGGCGAATCCATCGCCGAGGCCAATATCATCGGCTTTCTGGCCAAGCCCGGTGAGACCGTGGAAGCCGGCCAGGATTTAATTGAGGTCGAGACGAACAAGGCGAACATGACCGTCACCGCCCCCTGTGGCGGGCGCCTCGAAGATTTCACGGCTCAATTGAACGAAAGTTATGCCGTCGGCGCCACGCTGGGCCGCATCGAAGCCACGACGGAGGAAGCCGCACGGTTGGGCCTGGATGCTCCGGCGCCCGCCAAATCGGGTGACACCGATCGTCTGGGCAAGGGCAACGGGAACGGAAGCCGGAGCCGGGTGCAGCCGACCGTGCGTGGTTTGCCGGTGCCCGCCAACGTCGCCGGCGCCAGTTATCTTTCGCCGCGGCTCAAGGCGCGCATGACCGAACTCGGTTTGAGCGCCGCCGACCTCGCGGGCGTCGCCGGCAGCGGCGCGGCGGGGCGTGTGACCATCGAGGATTTCGAAAAATTCATCGCGCATCTCGAGAAACAGAAAATGAGCCAGGCCTCGACGATGCGCGTGACCGTGGCCGACGCGATGCGGCGCAGTTGGACGCGGCCCATCGCGCACGTCGGCATGCCGGTTTGTCTCGACCCGCTATTTGCCTGGCGCAAGGTGGCCCGGCCCAAACCCGGTCCGGCGCTCTGCGCCTTGCGTGCGCTGGCGGTGGCGTTGGCCGAAAACAGTGCCCCGGCCGGCCGCCTGGTGGGAAATAAAATTGTGCATCCCACCTCGATTGACATCGCGTTTGCGGTTGAGGCCGAGGAAGGCGTGCTGGTTCCCGTCATTCGCAATGCCGACAAGCGGCCGTTAAAGGACTTGATTGCGCCGTACGACGAACTGGTCAAACTGGCGCGCGACCGCAAACTGCCGCCGGACGCCACCGGCGGTTCCATCGCCACGGTCACCAATTTCGGCACGTTCGGCCTGGAATGGGCGACGCCGATTCCGCTGCCGGAACAAACACTCGTGTTGGGCATGGGCGCGGCGCGCCATGCGCCGAGTTGGGATTCTGTGAAAGGCCGGTTCGTGCCGATCATGGAGGCGAACCTGACCTTGAGCTTCGACCATCGGGTGATTGACGGCGGCGCGGCGGGCCGGCTGCTTCAACACGTCGCGGATTTGATGTCAAAACCGGAACAACTTTAACCTCGTGCGCCGCGAGCCGGTTTCAAATCGCATGGTCGTTGTCGAAGGCGACATCACCAGCCAAAAAGTGGATGCGATTGTGAATGCCGCCAACACGTCGTTGCTCGGCGGCGGCGGTGTGGACGGGGCCATTCACCGCGCGGCCGGGCCGGAGTTGCTGGCGGAATGCCGCACCCTGGGCGGTTGCGACACCGGCCAGGCCAAAATCACGCGCGGCTACCACCTTCCCGCCCGGTGGGTGATTCACACCGTCGGCCCGGTCTGGCGCGACGGCCGTCACGGGGAAGCGGAACTGCTCGCCGGTTGTTATCGAAGTTGCTTCGCGCTGGTGGCACAGCGGGGAATAAAAACCGTGGCGTTTCCCTGCATCAGCACCGGCGCCTATGGTTTTCCGATGGAGCGCGCGGCCGGCATTGCCTTGCGCGAGACGAAACATTTCCTGGAACAGGATCGTTCGGTCGAAAAGGTGATTCTGGTTTGCTTCGGCGCAATGGCGCTGGAGATACACCGGGCCGCGTTCCGGTATATTTGCGTTTGATATGATTCATCATCAATTGATAGAGCTTTCCCGTGCAAAACATGAATTTCCTTAAAGTCACACGTGTGGCGCTGGCATGGTTCACCTTGTTTTACTCGGTGGGAAATGGCCAGACGGCTGAAACCGGGCTTCCGGCCAGCCGGACGCGCCCTTACGATTCTGCGCTCGCACCGATGTTTTTGCACACCGAAGGCACCAGGGTGCTGGATGCGAATAACCAGCCGGTCTGGCTTTACGGGGTCAACATCGCGTCGCTTGAATATCAAACCGCCGGCGACCATGTGCAGGAATCCGTGAATCGCGCCATCAACGGGTGGAAGGTGAACCTGATCCGCCTGCCGCTGGCACAGGACCGCTGGTTCGGCAAAATGAAAGACCAGAACGACGGCGGCGCGGCTTATCGCGCCCTGGTGGATAATCTCGTGGATACCTGCGCGGCGGCTCATGTATACATGGATCTGGATTTGCACTGGTCGGACTGCGGCAAATGGGTCAACGACGGCGGTCGGCTCGGCCAGCACAACATGCCGGATGAAAATTCCGTCGTCTTCTGGCACGACCTGGCCACCCGCTACCGGAATCATCCCAACGTCATCTTCGGGCTCTATAACGAACCGCACGACGTGTCCTGGAAGGTCTGGCGCGACGGGGGAATGGCCGACGACATACCCCCGGACTGGAACCGCGACCAGACCAGGACCAGGTACGATTCAGTGGGCATGCAGAAGCTTTATGACACGGTCCGCGCGACCGGCGCGCAAAATGTCGTGACCGTGGCCGGACTGGATTGGGGTTATGAGTTGAGCGGCATGTTGGACGGCAACGCCATCACCGGCACAAATTGCATCTATGAAACCCATCCCTATCCCAACAAAAACGATTGGGACAAAAACTTTGGCGAGGTCAGCCTGAAATATCCGGTGTATGTGGGAGAATGGGGTTTTGGCGGACGCGCCTTCAGCGGCACGAATGGTCCTGCGTACGGACAACGGTTGATGAATTATCTAAAGGGACATGACATCCGGATGTGGACCGCCTGGGATTTCAGTGCCACTGCGGGACCGACCATGTTTAAAAACTGGTCGTATGAGCCGACGATGTTCGGAGACTTCGTAAAAAAACAACTGGTCGAGGCAGCCGCGGCACACGGTTCAACCAGATAAATTGTTAACTCCGACAACTCACCGGCGCGGCAGCCTGATCCTTCCAATACTAATCCTGAGCGGCACCGTTCGCCGGAAAGTGAACGGCTAATCGTTCAGGCCTTCGAGAATCAGAAGAATGAAGGCGCTGCGGCCGTAGGTGAACGGTTGGCAACTCACCCGTAAATTCACCACGGCAGGGCGGCCTTTGGACATCAGCTCCATTTTCGCCTGCCGGCGCACGATGCGGCTTCCCCGGGAAGCGGCTTGAATGCACTGGCGCACCACGCAATCGCGACAGGCCGGGGCGCATCCGCACCCCCCGCTCGTTTCCACCGCATGGATGCAGTGCAATACCTCCCCGCTGCGCTGCCGCTTCACGAACCGCCGTCTTTTCCCGATCAGCCGCGTCGCCGCCAGGTTGCAATCCAGGATGCGCAAGTTTTTATCCATCACAAAAACCGGGGCTGGAACAGCGTCGAACAGTACACGGTGAAAACCCTGATCGAGAAACTGAATATTAAGCCTGCTCATAGCAGGGGCTATTTTATAAAGCCAGACTTGAAAATGCAGCAAAAAAAGACGAGGGAAAACCTCGTCTTTGCAGGGTAAATGAGATGTTTTACCTGGCCGCCGGTTCGGCCGCGGCTTTTTCCTCCCGCTCGCGCACGAGGGTTGCGCCCTTGCCGAGGCGTTTGCGCAGATAAGTGAGTTTGGCGCGGCGGACTTCGCCTTTGCGTTCAACCTCAATTTTATCCACCCGCGGCGAGTGCAGCGGGAAGACGCGCTCAACGCCTTCGCCGTAGCTGATGCGACGGACGGTGAAAGTCTCATTCAAACCGTGTCCGCGTTTGCCAATGACGACCCCGGAGAAAATCTGGATGCGCTCCTTGTCGCCTTCGACGACCTTGGTATGCACGCGCACACTGTCACCGACGGCGAATTTTGCGTCGTCCTTGCGATACTGCTCCGATTCAATTTTTTCCTGTAATGCCTGGTTCATAAAATCAATTTTAAGTTTTGAATTTTTAATTTTGAGTTGCGCTTTGCCTTTAACCCAAAACTCAACCCTGAAAATTAAAAACTTATTTCATTAAATCCGGCCGGCGCTCTTTCGTTCGCCGCTTCGCCTGCTCCCGCCGCCATTTTTCAATTTCCGCGTGGTGGCCGGACAGCAGCATTTCGGGCACTTT
>DATEGR010000405.1:0-14056 GCA_035279985.1 Verrucomicrobiia bacterium | reverse complement strand
TGTTTAGTTGTTTGGCTTCCGAATCGGTCAAGACCAAGGGCTGAGCATGGCGTGGCATAACCCAAGAATACCCCACAAACCAATAATGTCAATCACTTATTGGACACTACACTAGTCTGTTACGGACAATCTGTCTGGTTGACACCAACACCGTTCATTCTTTGAACGAGCACGGTCCTTCTAGCATAACCCTGCCAATAAAGTCAACAAAAAGTGTCGAGGCCTAAGCCTTTTCGTCAATCAATTCCCGCCGGGCGCCGCCAAGCAATTGTTCGATGAAACTGGTTGAATAAACCCCGCGCCGGAAATTCGGGTCCTGCATGATGGCCTGTTGGAAGGAGACATTCGACTTAATGCCGGTAATCATGTACTCCGACAGCGCGCGATTCATGCGGTCCATGGCCTCCCGCCGATCATTGCCGGTCGTGATCAGTTTGCCGATCATTGAATCATACGTTGGCGGAATGGTGTATCCGGCGTAAGCATGGGTGTCCACGCGCACCCCGCGGCCGCCCGGTTGAAAATACATCTCAATGCGACCGGGACTGGGACGAAAATCGTCAAAGGGATCTTCGGCGTTAATGCGACATTCGATGGCGTGACCCTTGATTTGTATGTCCCCCTGCGAATGGCGCAACGTCTCTCCCATGGCCAGCAGGATCTGATAACGCACCAAATCAATGCCGGTCACTTCTTCGGTGACCGGGTGCTCAACCTGAATCCGTTTGTTGAACTCCAGGAAGTAATAATTGCCAAGGTTATCCACGATGAATTCAACCGTGCCGGCACTGGTGTAGTGCGATGCCTCGGCGATCTTGACGGCCGCCTTGCCGATTTTCTCCCGCAATTTGCGGAACTTGTGTTCCAGCAAAGGCGACGGCGCTTCTTCGACCACCTTTTGATTCCGGCGTTGAATAGAACAATCCCGCTCACCCAAATGAATGATGTGGCCCTTATGATCGCCGAGAACCTGAATTTCTATGTGATGCGGATTCTCAATGTATTTTTCAATGTAAACGCCGGAATTGCCAAACGCCTTTTCGGCTTCAGAACGGGCGGTATGGTAACCCTTCACCAGAGAAATATCATTGTGCGCCACGCGCATGCCCCTCCCGCCGCCGCCCGCCACAGCTTTGATCATCACCGGATAACCGATGCGCTTGGCGATGGTCAATGCGTCCTGTTCCTTTTCCACCGCGCCATCCGACCCTGGCGGCGTGGGCACTCCGACCTTTTTGGCGAGCATCCGGCTCACGGCCTTGTCCCCCAATAATTGCATGGCGCGGGGGCTGGGACCGATGAAACGGATGTTGCAACTGTCACAGACCTCGGCAAAGTGCGCGTTCTCGGCAAGAAATCCATAGCCCGGATGAATTGCGTCCACGTCCGTGATTTCGGCCGCGCTGATGATCCTGTCAATGCGCAGGTAACTTTCCGCCGCCGGCGGCCCGCCGATGCAGATGGCTTCATCGGCCATTTGCACGTGCATTGAATTGGCATCCGCCTCGGAATAAACGGCCACGGTCCGGATATTCATCTCCTTGCAGGCGCGAATAATCCGAACCGCGATTTCACCGCGATTAGCGACCAGAATCTTCTCGAACATGGATTTACAGTGAAGGTGAAAGGATTGAATGGCGCGTCATTAAGTCGGACGCACTTTAAACAACGGCTGGCCGAATTCCACCGGCTTGGCGTTTTCGACCAGAACCTGTGTGATAACACCCTTGGCCTCCGCTTTGATTTCATTCATCACTTTCATTGCTTCAATGATGCAGACCACCGTATCGGGATTGACTTCAGAACCAACCTCAATATAACTGGCAGCTTCAGGAGATGGTGCCCGATAAAAAGTACCAATCATCGGAGACTTGATTTCAACTTCGCCAGTTGCCGCCGCCGGCATATTCCCAACTGGAGCTGCTGGCGGAGCAGAAATCACCGGCTGAACTGGCGGAAGCGTCACCGGATCGTCATAGGGAGCTGCTGGAGACGTAGAACCATTAAATCCACGCTTCAACCTGATCTTGGAATCCTGCCTTTCCAGTTCGAACTCCGTAATGGAGTTCTTCTTCATCAGGTCAATTATGGCCTTAATATCTTTAAGATCCACGTTTCGGTTTCGTTAAAGTTGTTAAAAATACTGGCTTTCCCTATAAGTAAAAAAGCAGCAGCCGTGTTACGACTCTGCCTTAGTCCGTTACGAATTTGAAACATTTTATTACTCAAAGGTGTCGACGTCAAGAGCTAAAACAAGATATGATTTGAGTCAAAAAAACCTTAAAATGGCTATCTTACCATCAATTTGTTTTAACTTTAACGTCAACTGAAGCTTCAAGCGCCAATAAATAGGATTTCGGGCCGAATCCCGTGATTTGTCCACAACAAACCGGTGCGATGAGGGACTTTTGTCTGAATTTTTCGCGGGCGTGAATATTTGAGAGGTGGATTTCAATCGTTGGGACTCCAACTGCTGCAATGGCATCCCGCAACGCAATACTCGTATGAGTGTAGGCAGCGGCGTTGAGAACGATGACGTCAAATTTTCCCTTTGCCTGTTGAACCCAATCGACCAATTCACCTTCCAGATTCGATTGGCGAAAGTCCACCGCGAGTTTGAGAGCAGCGGCGCGTTGGCGGACTTTGGCCTCGATGTCAGCCAGGGTCGCATGGCCATAAACCTCCGGCTCACGCTGTCCCAGCAAATTCAAGTTCGGCCCGTTCAAAAACAGAACTTTCATGCTTTGAACGGAGATTAACCTGAGCTGGTTTTACTGTCGAACGGATTTCCGGATGAATTTGATGGTCATTCCAAGAACTCAAACGCAGTGCTCCGGCATTTGGTGCCCGCGACAGGACTTGAACCTGTACGATGTTACTCACTAGAACCTGAATCTAGCGCGTCTGCCAATTCCGCCACGCGGGCACGCCCATGACACCCTTTAATACGCGTCAAAACCCGAACGGGCAAGCCAAATTGTCACAACCAATTGTCACAAACCGGCTTGCCTTTCCAGTGAAGTAAAATTATATTCAATAAAGAGTCTCATCGAAGTACTTAATCTACCTGCCCAGGGCGGGTTTACATGAAGGCCTCTGTCGAAAACAAAATCCTGGTCGGATTCGCTGCGTCGGTAGTGGCGCTGGTGGTGATAGGCTGGCTGGCTTATCGCACTACGATCCGGTTTATCACGACGGACAGGCTCGTGGCGCACACGCATGAAGTCATTGCCACCCTCGAATCCGGCCTGGCGACAATTACCGATGCCGAAGCCAGGCAACGTGCGTTTTTGTTGACCGGTAACGAACAGTTTTTGAAGGATTCTCAAACTTCCCAGGCGCAAGTCAGTGCGTGGCTCAAAAGGCTTCGGACGCTGACCGCGGACAATCCCGAACAACAGCAGCGGTTGAACAAATTGCAGTCAGTCATCTCGCAGCGACTGGCCGTGTTGAATGGCCGGATCAAATTACGGCAAGAGGGCGGCCTTCAAGCGGTTACGAGTGATGTCACCACTTTGCGCCAGGGCAGGGATTTGATGGATCAAGTCTCGCGGGACATCGCAGAAATGCGTGACACCGAAAACAGTTTGCTCTCGCAACGTCAACAAATGGCCCGGACGAGCGCGGAAACCAGTCTGATGGTCATTTTTACCGGCAGCGCGCTGGCGTGTATTATCGGCCTGGCAGCGATTCTGTTGATCCACCGCGATTTGAAATTGCGCTCGCTGGCGGAAAGAGAACTCCGGACGACGCGGACAACGCTTGAATCCATCCTGAACAATTCTCCCACCGTCGTCTTCCTCAAGGACGAGGAAGGACGTTATTTGTTCGTCAACCACCGATTTGCCCGGATTGTCGGCTCCTCCGCCGAACAAATCGTGGGCAAGACCGGGTTTGATCTTTTTACAAAGGAAATCGCGGAGGCTGCCCGCGAGCACGACCGGGAAGTGCTTCGTTCAGCGGAGCCCTTGGAATTTGAAGAAACCGTCCAATATGCCGATGGGCTGCACACGCATCTGGCTGTCAAATTTCTCTTGCGCGGCCTGCCGGGTAATACGGTTGCCATCTGTGGCATTTCCACCGACATCACGGAGCGCAAGCGGGCGGAAGAAGAACGCGACCGCTTCTTTAATTTGTCGCGAGACTTGATCTGTATTGCCACTTTCGACGGGTACTTCAAGGCGTTGAATCCCGCGTGGGAACGCACGTTGGGGTTCAACCGCGAAGAACTGGTGGCCAAACCATTCATCGAGTTTATCCATCCCGACGACGTCCCCGCGTCGCAGACGGAGGTGGAAAAGCTGGCGGGCGGCATGGAAACCGTCAATTTCGAAAACCGATTCCGCTGCCGGGACGGTTCCTGGCGCTGGTTCTCCTGGAATGCGCGGGCTGCGGTGCCGCAACGATTAATTTACGCCGCCGGCCGTGACATTACGGAACGAAAACGGGCACAGGCACAAATCACCCAACTCAATGCCGATTTGCAGAACCGTGCCACGCAGTTGGAAACAGCCAACAAGGAGCTGGAAGCGTTTTCGTATTCTGTCTCCCACGACCTGCGCGCGCCGTTGCGCCATATTGACGGATTTGTGAAATTGCTCAACAAGCAGGCGAGCGAAAAGTTGGACGAGCGCGGGCGGCGGTATTTGGACATCATCGCCGATTCCGCCCGGCAAATGGGGGCGCTGATTGACGATTTGCTGGTCTTCTCGCGCATGAGCCGCTCCGAATTGCGGCAGGCAAAGGTGTCCACGGATTCGCTGGTTCACGAAGCCATCGGCGGTCTGCAAAGCGAGATCCATGGCCGGCAAATCAACTGGAAAATTGCCTCTCTGCCCGAAGTCAACGCCGACGCCGCCATGTTGCGCCAGGTCTGGGTGAACCTGATTGCCAACGCGGTCAAATACTCCCGCACCCGGCAGGCGGCGGAAATCGAGATCGGCTGTAACTCGGACAACGGAGAGCTCGTCTTTTTTGTGCGGGACAACGGCGTCGGGTTCGACATGCAATACGCGCATAAATTGTTCGGTGTTTTCCAGCGCCTGCACCGCGCGGAGGAATTTGAAGGCACCGGCATCGGACTGGCCAATGTCCGTCGCATCATTCACCGCCACGGCGGCCGCACCTGGGCGGATGGAAAACTTGAGGGCGGCGCGACTTTTTTCTTTTCCCTGCCGAAAACCCCAACTGAAACAAAAGGATAACTCATGGCCCCGTTAAAACGGATTCTGCTGGTGGAAGACAACGAGCGCGACGTGGAACTGACCCTGGCGGCGCTGGACGAACATAACCTCGCCAACGAAGTCATCACAGCTCGCGACGGCGCCGAAGCGTTGGACTATCTCTACCATCGGGGTAAATTCGCCGGCCACGCCAACAGCCTGCCGGTGGTGGTATTGCTGGATTTGAAAATGCCCAAGGTGGATGGCCTCGAAGTGCTGCGCCAGATGCGGGAGGATCCGGCACTCAAGCACGTGCCGGTAGTCATGATCACCTCGTCGCGGGAAGAACAGGATCTGGTGAACAGCTATCAACTGGGCGTCAATGCTTATGTCGTCAAGCCGGTGGACTTCCAGAAATTCGTGGAGTCGGTGAAACAAATCGGCTTCTTCTGGGCCATTATCAACGAACCCCCGCCCGGTACGGTCAAACGCACCAATTGATGGATACTGATTTCGTCCAGCGTCCGGTGCGTATCTTGCATCTGGAAGACAACGAGAACGACCATGTTCTCGTTCGCGAGATGCTGTTCGCCGAGGGGTTGGCCTGTGAACTGGTCGCGGTGAAAACTCGCGAGGATTTCGACTCGGCCGTGCGACTGAACAAATACGATCTGATCATTTCCGACTACACCCTGCCGTCGTTCGACGGCTTGCGTGCGCTTTCACTGGCGCGCGAAGTGTGCCCGGAAACTCCGTTTATTTTTTTTTCCGGCACCATTGGCGAGGAAGCTGCCGTGGAAAGTCTCAGAAACGGCGCGGCGGATTACGTCCTCAAACAGCGGCCCAGCCGGCTGGCGCCGGCCGTTCGCCGTGCCTTGCGCAGCCGGCAGGAGCGGACCTTGCGCAAGCAGGCGGAAAGGGCGTTGCAGCAAAGTGAGGAACGTTTTCGCATTGTTGCCCGCGCCACCAACGACGTGGTCTGGGAATGGGATATCAAAACCAACCAGGTCTGGTTCAGTGAGAATTTCCAGGCGGTTTTCGGCCATTCCCGGGAAGACATCGACGCCACGCTGGAATGGTGGCTGGATTTGATTCATCCCGATGACAAAGGTCGTGTCACCACGGGCATCACCACGTTATTGGCCAGCGGTGGACGCGTTTGGTGGGACGAACATCGCATCCGCCGCGCCAACGGCTTCTACGCACAGATTTTAGAGCGCGCCTCGGTCATGTACGACCCCGCCGGCAAGCCGCAACGCATGGTCGGCGTCACGATTGACATGAGCGAGCGCAAACAGGCCGAGGAGAAAATCCGCGAACAGGCCGCACTGTTGGATAAGGCCCGCGACGCCATTATTGTGGCCGATCTGAATGAACGGATTGCTTACTGGAATCAAAGCGCCGAACGGATTTATGGCTGGAGCGCTGCCGAAGTCATGGGCAAACAGCTTATGGAAGTGCTCTTTCATGGAAAACCGCCGCCGGAACTCCAGGAAACCATTAAAAGTGTCAGGGAACGCGGCGAATGGGCCGGTGAATTGCATGAACTCGCCAAGGATGGCAGGCCCGTCATCGTTCAAGGCCGCTCCACCCTCATCCGGGATGAACAAGGCCGGCCAAAATCCCTGCTCATCATCAATACCGACATCACCGAACGCAAATTGCTGGAAGAGCAATTTCTCCGCGCGCAACGGTTGGAAAGCCTGGGCGTACTTGTCAGCGGTATCGCCCATGATTTGAACAACACCCTCTCACCGATCCTCATGGGCGTTGAAATTGTGCGTGAAGAAGTCGTCTCGCCGGAAATCGGGAGTGTTCTGGACACCATGCAAACCAGCGCCCGGCGCAGCGCCGATATGGTCAGGCAAATGCTCACCTTTGTCCGCGGCGGCGAGGCCAAAAAGCACCTCCTCCACGCCGCCCAATTGGTCAAGGAAATGGGCCGGATCATCACCGATACTTTTCCCAAGTCCATTCATTGCCGCGTGGCCGTGGAGAAGTCATCGTGGCCGGTTCGCGGTTTGCCCACTCAATTGCACCAGGTGTTGCTCAACCTCTGTGTCAATGCCCGCGACGCGATGCCCCGGGGCGGCACGCTCACGTTGTCCGTGAAGAACGCGCAATTGGGACCGGCTGACATGGCACTGCATCCCGATGCCAGACCGGGAAATTATCTCTGTCTCAGCGTGGCCGATACCGGCTCGGGAATTCCCGCCGAACAGCTGGGAAAAATTTTTGAACCTTTCTTCACCACCAAGGCGCCCGGGAAAGGCGCGGGCCTTGGACTGTCCACTTCGCTCAGCATCGTCAAAAGCCACGATGGTTTCATTACCGTTCACAGTGAAGTGGGCCGTGGCACGGAATTCAAATGCTACTTCCCGGCCGCCACGGAGATGCCGAAGGAAGCCGTGGCCGAGCCAATCTCACTGCCGCCCGGCAACGGCGAGTGCATCCTGATCGTGGACGACGAGGAGGCCATTCTGGCCATCATGCGCTCGACGCTGGAAAATTACGGGTACCAGGTTTTGACCGCTGGCAGCGGTCTGGAAGCCATCGCCCGGTTTACCCGGAATTCCGACGCCGTGCATCTCATCATCACCGACCTGGCCATGCCGTTCATGGACGGCCGCGCCGCCATCCAGGCGCTTCGCAAAATCCGGTCGAACGTCAAAATCATCGTGGCCAGCGGATCGGAAAAGGAGGTCGAGGACTTGCGAAAAGACGTTCAAACCGACGCATTTATCCCAAAGCCGTTTACGAATGAAATTCTTCTCAAAGCCATCCACCTGGTGCTGGCGGACTGAAAACGGTCGGCGTGTTTTACAATTTCACCCAGCGCCCTTTTTGATTGGATTCCTCGACCGCCGCCAGCACGCGCTGATTTTTTAAACCGTCTTCGAAGGTCGGCTGCACCGGCTTGCCTTCCACGCAGGCGTTCACAAAATCAGCGACCGTGTGCACGAACGTGTGTTCGTAACCGATCAGGTGGCCCGGCGGCCACCAGTTGCCCGCATACGGCTGCACCCCACGCTCGGTCACCAGAATGTCACGGAAACCCTGCCGGTCCTTCGGATCTTCGCCGTTGAAAAATTTCAGCCGGTTCATGTCTTCGAAATCAAAATATAGCGAGCCCTTGCTGCCGTTGATTTCAATTTCAATGTGATTCTTGCGCCCGGCGGCGAAGCGCGTGGCCTCCAGGTTCGCCAGGACGCCGTTTTCCATCCGGCCGATGAACAGCGCCGCGTCGTCCACGGTCACCTTGCCCGTTTTCCGTCCCGCATTGCGGGATTGCGGGGCCGGTGCCTCGGCCAGCGGTCGTTCCGCTACAAAGGTATTGAGCATACCGCAGACTTCCTTGAACTCGCCGACCAGATAGCGCCCCAAATCAATGATGTGCGCGTTGATGTCGCCGTTGGCCCCGCTGCCGCTGGTTTCCTTCTGCAGGCGCCAGTTGATGGGAAATTCCGGGTCCACCAGCCAGTCCTGGGCATAGCGCGCGCGAAAATGGAAAATTTTTCCCAGCGCGCCTTCGCCGATCATTTTCTTGGCCAGCGCCAGCGCCGGAATGCGCCGGTAATTGTGGCAGACCATGTGGACGACTTTGGCCTTTTGCGCGGCGGCCAGCATGCCCTCGGCCTGCTTCACATTCAGCGCGAGCGGCTTTTCGCACAAAATGTGTTTTCCGTTCCGCGCGGCGGCGATGGCAATCTCCGCGTGCAAATCATTCGGCGCGCCGATGTCCACGATGTCAATCAACGGCGACTCGACAACTTCCCGCCAGTCCGTCGCGGCGTTTTGCCAGCCGAGCTGCGCCCGGGCCGCCTGCACGCTGGCGGCGTGGCGGCCGCAGAGGGTGTGCAGTTCCACATTGGCCTTGAGATTGAAGAAACGGGGCGCCTGCCGCCAGGCATTCGAGTGCGCCTTGCCCATGAAACGGTAGCCGATCAGCCCGACGCGAAAAGTTCTCGCCATAAAAGTTGGGGTTGAACTGGATACGCGCGTCTTTATAGTGAGCCGCGACAGACAAGTCAATCAAATGGCTTTTACTACAGCAGAAATTGCAAAACATATTGATGGCGAAGTACTTGGTGATGCCGCGGCGACGCTGAAAGGCTTTGCCCCGGCTGATTCCGCCAGGGCGGGCGACCTCACTTTTGCCGAAAATGACGACTTTTTCGTGCGCGCGGAGAAAAGTGCCGCTACTGCCATCATTGCGGACAAACGCTTTGCCTCGACGAAAAAAATCGTGATTCGCGTGGCCAACGCCCGGGTTGCCTTCGCCAAAGCCATGGCGCTTTTTTTCCCGGAACGGACTTTTATGGCGGGCGTTCATCCGACTGCCGTTGTCGCGCCCGGCGTGCAAATTCATTCCACCGCCCACATCGGTCCGCACTGTGTTATCGGCGCGCGCGTGCGCATCGGCGCGCGGACCGTTTTGCAGGGCGGCAATTTCATCGGCGACGACTCCAAACTCGGCGACGATGTGAATTTATTCCCGAACGTCGTGGTTTATCCGCGCGCGGAAATCGGCCGGCGCGTCCGCATTCACGCCAACACGGTGATCGGTTCGGATGGTTTTGGTTACGTGCAGGACGGCGGCATCCACCGCAAAGTGCCGCAGATCGGCAATGTCGTTATCGGCGACGACGTGGAAATCGGTGCGGGCGTGACGATTGACCGCGGCGCGCTGGGCTCGACACTCATCGGCAAAGGCACGAAGATTGACAACCTCGTGCAAATCGCACACAACGTCGAAATTGGCGAGGGCTGCCTGCTGGTTTCACAGGCGGGTATCGCCGGCAGCTCGAAACTGGGAAATTACGTCGTGCTCGCCGGTCAGGTGGGAATTGCCGGGCACCTGAAAATCGGGAATCAAGTTATCGTTGCCGCGCGGGCCGGGGTGATGAACGATATACCCGATGGTGAAAAGTGGCTCGGCACGCCGGCCCAGCCGGACCGGGAGATGAAACGACAGTTCATTGCCATCCGGCATCTCCCCGATTTGCTCAAGCGTGTGGCCGATTTGGAAAGGAAACGCGGCGCGAAAACGAAACGACGCGGCGCGCAAAAGTGAAGCTTATTTTTGCGCTTTTGCCGCAGCTTCCTGGATTTTTTTCAAATATTTCGCCGGGTCTTTGTCGAAGTCCTTTTTGCAATTCGGGCAGCAAAGTTTGACCTCCTGGCCTTTATAAACAAAAACGTAAGGAGCACCCATCTCGCCGAGCTTATCGCCGGACACCGGGCAGGTCTTCAGCATATCCGGCCGGGCCTTGGTGTCGGCGGAAGCCGTGGAGCTCGCGTCGTCCGCGCGGATGGATAGGGGAAGGACGGCGAATGCCGCCGCCAAAATGATTCCCGTAATCAACGTAGAATTTTTCATGCGGCGCATAATTACGCATTAAATCAGCCGTGCGTCAAATCATTCACGCAATTGGGTGGCATCGCCCGTCTGCGGCCAGGTTCAGCGAAATTTCCGCCGAGGCGCCAGGACTATCGTTTGATTCGCGCGAGTCCGTGAAATCCGCGTTTCGCTGCGGCCGCAACTGTAGAAACCCAATCACGATACGCCGTTGATCGGCCCCGACGACGTCAAAAGAATAGTAGTTTTAAAAATGTTAATCATTACTATAAAAAGGATTGCGAATGAAGGCGGACATGTTAGGATATAATTGAATTTCAGGAAGATAAGTCTTTGGCAGTTATTGCCGCGCGAGCAGACCCCGGAGATGTGCAGGAGCCTACCCCACGACAAGCCTGTTTCATTTGCAGGTTGCGACCGTCCCGCAACAGTCGGCGGTGACCACTGAAAAAGTCGGTATGGAACCAAACCAATCCTGGCGGGAAATTGCGAACGTGGGACCCGGGGAAGCCATTGTAAGCGAGCATAGGAACGAAGGGGTCCCAAACGTCTCTGGAATTCTGACGTGGCTTGCCATCACCCTGTTTTTTTTGTTGGAGCTGTGCCATTCACGGATGGATGGCTGCCTCCGTACAAACAGCCCGTTAAACCATGCAAACAGGATCGGAGGTCAAGTATGAACAAGACTGGAATTGGCTTGGATAACCCTTCACCTTCAGCACGAACCAGAAACCGGCCGAACGCCAATCTGCGCGTTTCCCGTTTTTACCGGGACGGGGCCGGTAACCGGATCGTTCGCGCCCTCAAAGTTCTCTTCAGCTTGCTGCTGTTTATGCTGCCACAGGCTGTATTTGGCGACCCGGTGAGCGCGCAGCAGGCGAGGGACGCGGTAATCAGCTGGTTGAGAGCAGACCAATCCCCCCTTCAGGCGACCATGGGACAACAGGTAAAACAGGTGGAGCCATTTGCTGATGCCCACGGAACGCCGCTTTATTATGTGGTCTATCTGGATCCGGACGGTTTTGTCATTGTGGCGGCAGACGACCTTGTCGAGCCGATCATCGGCTTCGCATCCAGTGGCCGGTTCGATCCTTCCACCGACAATCCCTTGGGGGCGCTGGTCGGCAATGATCTGCCCGGCCGGCTCGCAAGAGTGAAAGGAATCGAGGCCGCCAAAGCACAAGGTCCATTCCTGGCTGCGCGCAACAAATGGGAACGGCTCAAAAGCGCCAAACCGATTGCTGCCGGGATTGATCTCGGTCTTCCGAGCGTTTCAGATGTCCGGGTTGCGCCGTTAACCCAAACCACGTGGGACCAATCCACGGTGGGCGTGAATGCCTGCTACAATTACTACACACCTCCGTATGGGGCAGGGTCTCCTGCGAACTATGTTTGCGGCTGTGTGGCCACGGCCATGGCGCAACTCATGCGGTACTGGCAGTATCCCGTCAATGGCGTCGGCACGGCCTCCTTCACCATCTATGTAACTGACGTGCAGCAAAGCCGGAGCCTGCTTGGGGGCAATGGTGCGGGAGGTCCCTATGATTGGGGCAATATGGTTCTGTCCCCGAATGGCTCCAGCACGCTCGCACAACGCCAGGCCATCGGGGCGTTGTGCGCTGATGCCGGCGTTTCCGTCAGCATGCAATATAACATGCAAGGGAGCGGAGAATCCGGTGCGTACATGCAAGATGTGCAAGGTGCTTTGGTCCAGACTTTTGGATTTGCCAATGCCGTCTGCGGGGATAACAACACCGCTAATATCGGGCCCGGATTGATTGGCATGGTGAATCCCAACCTGGATGCCGGCTGTCCGGTATTGTTGGGCATCAGTGGTGATGGCGGTCATGCCATCGTCTGTGATGGTTACGGTTATAATTTGTCCACGCTCTATCATCACTTGAACCTCGGCTGGTCCGGCTCTGACACCGCGTGGTATAATCTGCCGAACATTGATGCCGGGGGCTATGCGTTCAATTCGGTGGATGCGTGCGTTTACAATGCCTGGACCAATGGCAGCGGCGAAATCATCAGCGGACGGATTACCGATGGCAGTGGAACCCCCGTCGCCGGGGTCCTCGTGACCGCCACGCGCACGGGCGGTGGGACCTACACGACGACGAGCAAAGCCAACGGAATCTACGCCCTGGCAAAGATTCCCGCCGCCTCAACCTATACAGTGAGCGCGAGCAAAGCCGGCTACATCTTCGTCAATCAGGTCGCCACCACGGGCCAGTCCACCGACTATTCCGCCACTTCCGGAAACCAATGGGCAGTTGATTTTGTCCAGACTGACTCCAATAATCCGACCGGTTTTTTGGCGACCCCGGTCAACGCTTCCCGCATTGACCTGTCCTGGGGAAAGGATCCATCCGGTGACAATGTCATGGTGGCCTGGAATACCAGCGCCACGTTCGGGACGCCCTCAGGGTCTTACTCCGCCGGTGACCCGATCGCCGGCGGCGGCACCGTGCTCTACAACGGCAGCGCGACATCCGTTTCCCACGTCGGACTGTCCACCGGGACCACGTATTTTTACAAGGCGTGGTCCGTGCGCAGTGGCCCCGGTTATTCAACGGGCGTGGCGGGTTCGGCCACCACGGTCCACGGCGTGCCCTTCACGGAGGGATTCGAAAACGCGGGTTCGATTCCCAATGGCTGGACCCAGGAATATGTAACCGGCACAGTGGACTGGACCTTCCAGAGCGGCTCCGGCTCCGGCTATCCCTTAAGCGCTCACGCAGGCGGTTACAACGCACTCCTGTTCTATGCCGGTTATGGGGACCACCGGACACAACTGGTTACGCCGATGATTGACTTTGGGACGGCCGCCACCAATGCGCAACTGACCTTCTGGCATTGCATGGCAGCATGGACGCCAGACCAGGACGAACTCCGGGTTTACTATAAAACGTCCGCCGGGGGAACGTGGACATTGTTGGCCACCTATACGTCGAGTGTGGCCTCATGGACGCAGCAGACGATCTCGCTCCCGAATCCCAACAGTACGTACTTCATCGCTTTTGAAGGCAACGCCAAGTATGGCTATGGCGTCTGCATTGACGACGTTGCGATTACGACTCAGAAACCCGTGGCAACGTTCTACTCTTTCTCTTTGGACACCGATCCGGGCTGGACGCGGCAGGGCCAGTGGGCGTTTGGCCATCCCACAGGCCAGGGCGGGGCGAATAACGGCTATCCAGATCCGGTCAACGGGGCCACGGGCGCCAATGTTTTTGGGGTGGATCTCGCCGGAGATTATTCGACTGCGGCGGGTGGCCCCTATTACCTCACCGCCGGCCCGCTCAACTTTACCGTCTGCACGAACGTCATTCTGCAGTTCCAACGCTGGCTCAACTCGGATTATCAGCCTTATGCCTACGCCACCGTTGACGTTTCCAGTAATGGCACCACGTGGATACCGGTCTTCAACAATGGAACCAGCACTATCGCCGACTCCGCCTGGACCAGTTGTCAGTATGACATTTCCGCCACGGCGAAGAACCAGGCCAACGTCTATGTCCGTTGGGGCTAC
>DATEGR010000404.1:0-15629 GCA_035279985.1 Verrucomicrobiia bacterium | reverse complement strand
TCCACGTGCCGGCCCTCGAACTTGCCGTCGCAGTAGGTCGGATGCCGCGACAGATAAACCATCGGTTGCGCGATGTAATTGCGCGGCTCGGCCACCACTTTCTTGCGGAACTTTTCGATCTCCTCCTTCGACGCTTTTGGCCCCATCAACATTCCGTAGCCGCCCGATTCGTTTGCCGCCTTCACGACCAGTTCCGGCAAATGCTCCAGGATGTATTGCCGGTCGGCCTCCTCGTTGGCAAGGTACGTTGGCACGTTTGGCAAAATCGGTTCCTGCCCGAGGTAGTATTGAATCATCCTCGGCACAAAGTAATACATCACCTTGTCGTCAGCGATGCCGGTACCGATGGAATTGGCCAGCGACACGTTGCCGGCGCGATAGGCGTGAACGAGGCCCGGCACCCCGAGCATCGAATCGCGCCGGAATACCGTCGGATCCAGAAAATCGTCGTCGATGCGCCGGTAAATGACGTGAACCGGTTGAAGTCCCTTGGTCGTCCGCATGAACACGCGCGAGTCGCGCGCAAACAAATCGCGGCCCTCGACAATTTCGATGCCCATCTGCCGCGCAAGGTACGTGTGCTCGAAATAAGCGCTGTTGTGGACGCCCGGTGAGAGCAGCACCACCATAGGCTCGGCCACGCCCGCCGGCGCGATGTGCTTGAGGCATTTCAGCAGCTCCTGCGGATAATTTTCCACCGGCCGCACGTCAATGTTCTCGAACATCGCTGGAAACGCCCGCTTCATCGCGCGCCGGTTTTCCAACACGTAACTGACGCCCGACGGACAGCGCCCGTTATCCTCCAGCACCAGGTATCGCCCATCCCTGTCCCGGATCAAATCCGTGCCGCAGACGTGGATATAAATGCCTTTGGGCACCTCGAAGTTGACGAACTCCCGCCGGAAATGCCGCGCGGACAAAATATAAAACTCCGGGATGACGCCATCCTTGATGATTTTTTGTCCGTGGTAAATGTCGTGCAGAAACAGGTTCAGCGCCGTGATCCGCTGGACCAGGCCGCGTTCCAACAATTCCCATTCCGCGGCCGGGATGATGCGCGGCAGCAGATCAAACGGGAAAATTTTTTCTGCGCCCCGGGCGTCGCCATAGACGTTGAAGGTAATGCCCTGGCGCAGGAACGCCGTGTCCACCGCCTGCCGTTTGGCGCCGAACTCCGCCGGTTTGACGCCGCCGAACAACTTTCGGAATTTCTGGTAATGCGACCGCACCCCGCCCTGCGCATCGAGCATTTCGTCAAAACCATCATTGACCTTGTATTTTTTCAGCATAACTCCGAGTCGCTTTTTGCGCGGCGTGGCCAATTCCCGCCATTTTTCGTTGACCTGATGTTGGCTTTGATTTTGACACCCTGGTGCTCTTCTCCGGTCGGCATCGCGCGGATTTTCGCTGGTTTCATGCGATTCACCTGCCACCACACCAATCCGGAAACCCCGTAACCGATGAACATGGCCATGCTTTAAGCAGCCTCCTTGCCGAACTACACTATTCGTGCTCTTGCTCTTGAACATTCGATTGCTTAATTTCTGCGCGCCTTGAAGAAAACGAATCCGGTCATACCGCGCAAGACGATCTATCGGCTTTCGATTTATCTGCGCTGTCTGGCGCGACTGCGCGAAAATGGCATCGGCACCGTGTCCAGCGAGGCGCTCGCCCGGGCCGCCGGCGTCAAGTCCACGCAATTACGCAAGGACCTCGCCTACTTTGGCACCTTCGGCACGCGCGGCCTCGGCTACGATGTGGCGGACCTGTCAAAAAAAATCGCCGACGAGCTCGGCACCTCGCGACTGCAACCGGTCATTCTGGTCGGCGTCGGGCATCTCGGTCTGGCGTTGCTTTCCTATCGCGGTTTCGGGAAGGAAGGATTTGAAATTATCGCCGGCTTTGACGCGGACCCGCGCCGTCAGCGCGATAAAAAGGTACGCCAACCGATTTTGGGTATGGGCCGGCTTCGGGAATTTGTCCGACAATACGGCACCCGGATGGCGATTCTGACCGTGCCCGCCGCCGCCGCCCAGGAAGTCGCCAACCAGCTTGTCGTGGCCGGGATCACGGGCATTTTGAATTTCTCGCCGATTCCCCTTTCCGTGCCGGAAGAGGTCATGGTCAACAACGTCAATCTGGCCATCGAACTGGAAAACCTGAGCTACTTCATTCAGGAATAACCGCGGTCGCAAACCTCCCGATGGACGGTCAAACCGCTTGCAAAGATTTCTTCGACTTGCGGGGTTTCCTGGCCGGTTTGGGCTTGGCCGCTGGCTCCGCTGATTTTGCCGGTGCCGCTTCCGTGGCCGGCAGCAGATAAAGATACCGGCCGCAATTCTCGCAGAGCTGGAGATCCTCTCCGTGTTTCAGCGCCATGATGCCGCCGATGGGCACGCGCATGTGGCAACCGGTGCAGACCTGATCGCGAACGGTCGTAATGCCTTTTTTGCCTTTGGCGACCAGGCGGTCGTAATGGCCGAGAATTTGTGACGGAATTTTGGCGCGCAATTCCGTTATGGCGGCTTCGGTATCCTTGTCTTCGACTTCGCTGAATTCGAGGGATTGAAGTTTAATCAGGCTCTGAAGTAATTCATTCAATGCATTCATAAAACCGTGAGTGTCTAGTCATGACATAATGGGCGAAAATCAGCAAGCCGAATCCAGCCGCCCCAACAGGCGCAGCAATCCGTCCAAAATCGTGATGGGATGCGGCGGACAACCGGGAATGTAAAGATTCACCGGCACAACACTTTCCGCGCCATTTCGTTGCTCGGCGTGGCCAAGGTAAGGGCCGCCGGAAATGGCGCAGGCGCCGACGGCAATCACCAGCTTGGGCGACGGCACCGCCTGGTAGGTCTGACACAAAGCCGATTCCATGTTGCCCGTCACCGGGCCGGTAATGAGCAGGCCGTCGGCGTGACGGGGCGATGCCACAAATTGAATGCCGAACCGGCCCAGATCGAACACGACCGTGTTCAGCACGTTCACATCCGCCTCGCATCCGTTGCAGCCGCCGGCGCTGACCTGGCGCAGTTTCAGCGACCGGCCGAATAACCTCCGTGATTCTTCATCCAGCGCCTTCGCCAGTTGAAATTCCTTTTCCCCCAGCCGGAGCGCGTCGCGGCTGGAAGTGGCCAGGCGGTGTTCGGTGGTGAAACGAATGGCACCCTCGGGACAGGCGCGTTCGCACTCCGGACAAAAGAGACACCGGCCCAGATCGAGCTCAACCCCCCTGCCCTTCACCGTGATGGCGTCGGTCGGGCAGATGTCGGCGCAGACGCGGCAACCGTCCGGGCATTTGGCCGTGTCAATCTGAGGACGGCCGCGAAATCGGTCCGGCAACACCGGTGGTAGTTTCGGAAAACCGACCGTCCGGTGCTTTTGATGAGCGCGCGCCAGTAAAGCTTTCAACATGATGTCATCCCATCCTGGATCCACAATTTAGCGCTGACGCGACAATGCCGGATTGCGCGTCAATCGAAAATCGTAAATCGTAAATCATAAATTCAAAGGTCATGTCCGCAGTAGGACAGGTTGAAACTTTTGTTGCAAAGCGGAAAATCGGAAATCTGCTGGTCGCGCAACGCCAGCGCCAGTCCCATCCAGTTGTGAAACGACGGGTCCACGACCTTGTAATGCGCAAATTTCCCCGCCGCATCGGTCAACGCCACGTGGCCAATCTCGCCGCGCCAGCCTTCCGTCAGCGTCACCACCGCGTGATCCGGCGCCAGCGGACCCATCTCCGCGTGCACCGGGCCTTCCGGCAGCGCCTTGAGTTGATCCAGGATAAATGCCAGCGAACGCTGGATTTCCATCCACCGCACATGGGCCCGCGCAAAAACGGTGCCGGTGTGATACAACGACACGGGAATCTGGGCAAACCGGTAAAGGCCGGAGGGGAATTGCGTCCGCACATCGCGCTCAATTCCGCTGGCCCGCGCGGCCACTCCCACCAGCCCAAGTTCCAGCGCCGTATCGCGCGGAACCGGGCCGGCGTTCTCAAAGCGCGAGCGCACCGACGGCGCGTCCCAAAGCAGATTCACCGCGCTGATCACGTCCGACCGCGCCTGTGCCAGGCGTTCGGCCAGCTGCGTTTGCCGGGCTTCGTCGAGATCAAATAAAACCCCGCCGGGCCGGACCAAACCGCGACCGAATCGGTTTCCACAAATCAACGCGGTCAGATTCAGGAAATCACCGCGAATGCGCCCGCAAAAACTGGCCGTGGGCAGATAGCCGACGTCCCCGGCCAGCGCACCGAGGTCGCCGGTGTGATTGGCCAGCCGCTCCAGTTCCAGCGCAATGGCGCGCAATGCCTGCGCCCGCGCCGGCACCCGGCAACCCGCCAGTGACTCGACCGCCTCGCAATGCGCCAGCGTGTGGCCGATGGTCGTGTCCCCGGCCAGTGTTTCCATGTAGGGAATCGTCCGCCGGTTTGGCCCGCCCACGAGCGCGCATTCGACCCCGCGATGCTGGTAGCCGAGCGAAATTTCCAGGTGATAAACCTTTTCGCCGTGACATTGAAAACGAAAATGTCCCGGTTCAATGATGCCGGCATGAACGGGGCCAACGGCGACTTCATGGACCTCCTCACCTTCCATCCTGAAGAAGTCCGTGACGCCCGGCTGAATGGGTATTTTTGCGGAACGGTTCCAGGCATCGTGCCCTTCGCGACCGGAGCGATGAAAGCGAATCGGTTTCAACCACGGATGGCCCTCGGGAACCACGCCCCATTGCTCGGCGATTTCGCGTTCAAACCAATGTGCCTGCGCGCAATCCCGTGTGAGCGCCGGGTAACGGTCGGCCACTTCGGTCGAGCACAGCGTCAATTGCCCTTCGGTGTCGTCGGCCAGCACGGCAAACAACCGGACACCGTGAGCACTGACCGGTTGTCCAAATAACGCCAGGATGCGCCCGTTGTTTTCGCAGGTCTGCAAAATCTGTTCGCGAAATTCGGTGAAAGTCAAATCAGGAACCGCTGGGAGCCTCAGCGTTTCGCCATTGCGGATGATGTTGGAGGCTCCGGTTTTCATGCGTAGTTGCGACGCCCCGTCGCAGAAGGTAGAGGCGACGCCCCGTCGCCGGTGGAAGCGGCAAAACGGAAGGCCTCGCGCGCGACGTGGGCGTTGCGATTACACCACTGCGACGCGGCGTCGCAGCTACATCGTTTGGCAGCGGCACGGTTCCGGATCATGGCGCGCCTCCGAGCGTTGCGGCGATTTGATGCAACACGCCGCCCAGTTTTGCCGGAATCGTCAGCCCCAGGCACAGCACCAGGAAGCCAAGCACGGCGGGCGGCATGATTTGCCACCAGCGATCTTCGCCACGGTTTATGGTTTTTTCCGGTTCACCCTGGGCCATGGCCAGAAACGCCGTTGTCATGCCGATGAATATAACCGCGAGAAATGCGAGCAGCAGGAGTGCAATCCAAATGTGATCACCGTCAAACGCGGCTTTCAGGATGGTGAATTTGCTCAGGAACAATCCGAACGGCGGTGTGCCGGTGATGGCCAGGAAGCCTGCCAGCCAGAGCAGGCCGGTCGCCGGCGCCGCCATCAGCAACCCGCGCACACGTGCAATACTCTTGCTCTGGTAACGGGCCAGGATGTTGCCTGACAGCAGGAACAACATGGCCTTGGCGAGCGAATGGTTCACGGCCTGCAACATCGCGCCGAACACGCCCGCGCCGCCGAGGCCGACGCCCACTGCAATGATGCCCATATTCTCGACGCTCGAATACGCCAGCAACCGTTTGTAATCCGTCTGGCCGAGGATAAACACCGCACTCACCACCAGCGAAATCAGCCCCAACACGATCCACACGTCCCGGCCAAAATTCCCCAAACCGGCGGCTACGCAGATTTGCTGCACGCGGACGAGTCCCAGGAACGCGCAGTTCAACACCGCGCCGGACAGCAGCGCCGAAACCGCCGACGGCGCCTCGCTGTGCGCGTCCGGCAGCCAGGTATGCAATGGCGCCAGACCCATTTTCGTGCCGTAACCGACAAAGAACAAAAGACAGGCAACCTTCAACCACGGCGTTTGCAGGTTCGCGGCGTGGGCCACGAGGTTGGGCAGCACCATCGGAAAATCGTTGTCGGTTGTTTGCGTCGCCGCCACCCCCAGAAAGAAATTCGCCAGCAACGCCAGCGCAATGCCGACCGAGCAGATGAGCAGATATTTCCAGGTCGCTTCCAGAGAGCGATGGTGCCGGTGGAAATAAATCAGCGGCGCGCTCGCCAGTGTGGTCGCTTCGATGGCCACCCAGAGCAGCCCAAAGTGCTGGCTGACCGTCACCAGGGACATCGCCGCCAGAAACAAAAGCAGGCAGCCAATGAATGCCGCTTCCGGCGCGTTATCGAAGAGAAATCCCTCCTCCGGGTCCGTGGCGCGCCGGTTCGCTTCCTGGCCGAGATAACCCGCGACATAAAATGACACCATCAAAAACAGAAAGCTGGTAATACTAAGAAACAGCAGCCCGGCCGCATCGAGCGCCAGCCAGCCACCCAATGCCGGCGCCGGCGTCGCCTGCCAGCAGATCGCCGCGATTGCCGCATGCGCCAGCCCCGTGCCGACCAGCAGTCCCCGCCGCAGGGCCGGCTGTGGGAGAACAAACGCCATCAGACCGGCAAGCAAAGGCAGAATGACCAGGGCGAGAATCATATCAGTCTTTCAACGTGCTCAGCCGGTCGGTGTTGATATGATCGAACTCGCGGTTGATGTGGAAAATGGTGATGCCCATGACGAACACCGCTACAAACACGTCCAACAACACGCCCGCTTCGACCAGGAACGGCGTTCGCACGGCCACGCCCACACCGAACGTGTAGATGCCATTCTCCAGCACCAGAAAACCCAGGACCTGGCTGACCGCGCGCTTGCGGCTGACGATGAGAAACAGACCCGCGAAAATCGAAAAAAATGACACCGGCACCAGCCATGGCGAGGCGATGTTTTCAGGAATCGGCAATCGTGTGCACAACCAGAAGGATGTGCCCAACGCCACCGCGCCGGCCACCAGCGACGCCGCGTATCCGACGTAGGGCTCGATTTCGCGCGCGATTTCAGCCTCACGGATTGCCCGGAAAAGCAGCCATGGGAACACGACACCTTTGATGGCCATGGTGCCCGCCGCCAGCAACCCGAAATGCACCGACATCTCCTGCCAGTGCGCCAGAATCGGCAGCAACCCGAGCGCCACGCCCTGCGCCGCCACGACCCGGATCGAAGCGCCCAGCCGGCTGGAACCCAGCAGCTTCAGATTGGTCAGCACCACCAGCGCGAGAATGAGGTTGGTGATAAACATAAGGATCAGGCCAGACTCAGCAAAAACGCCACGGCCACCAGCGCACCCGCGCCGACGAGCAATTGCGGCACAATCACCAGACGCAGCCGCGCCATGACCGATTCAATCACGCCGACCACCACGGCCACGACCAGCATCCCGCCCGCCGCCAGCAGGAGATTCATCCACACGTTGCCCGTCGCCGGCAGCACCATCCCGACCAGCAATGCCGCGAACAGCCACAGCTTGAGCACTGCGCTGTAAAGGACGAATGCCAGGTCCGGCCCGCCATGGTCCAGCACCATCACTTCGTGAATCATGGTCAATTCAAGGTGCGTGTTTGGATCATCCACGGGAATGCGCGCGTTCTCCGCCAGCAACAAAATCATCAACGCAATCACCACCAGCATCAGCACCGGGCCGGCCTGCAGCCAGTGCGCGCCCGACACCGCTCCCAACATGGCTGAGAGCGAAAGCGCGTGCGCCTGGCGCGCCAGCGTTGCCAACGCCACGAGCAAGGCCGGTTCGGCCAGGGCGGAAAAGAAAACTTCGCGGCTGGCGCCCATGCCTTCAAAACTTGAACCGGTGTCCAGCGCCGCCACAACGATGAAAAACCGCACCACGCCCAATAATCCGGCGAACAGCAGAAAATCCGCCGGAAACGCAATGAGCGCCGGGAAATTTCCCAGCGGCACCAGCATCGCCGCAGTCAGCATCGCGGCCAGGCCGATGATCGGCCCGGCGCGGAACAGCCACGTCGTCGTCCGGCTGTAAACCGTGCCCTTTTGCAGCAGCTTCCATAAATCAAAATAGCTTTGCAGCAACGGCTGGCCGTGGCGCCCGGCAAAGTGCGCCTTGGTGCGGTTGATGACACCCGGCAACAACGGCGACAACACCAGCGCCAGCAGCAAGGGAATGAAGGAAGCAGTGTTCATGGCTCAGCGGAATTTCCAGACCAGCAGCACCATCAATGTCGCCGCGATGTAAAGGATGTACAGCTGGACGTTGCCGTGTTGCAGCCAGCGCAACTGGGACAGCCACTTCTCGCCGCGCTCGAACATCGGCCGGTACATTTCCTCGCGGGAAAGGTCGGGAGTTTCGGTTTTCAAGGCGGCTTCGGCGGGAAAAAGCCCGTTTGGCGCCGACAGCTTTTTTCGGGTGCCCAGCAACGGCCGGAACAAATCCGTCAGCGGCTGGGCAAACGACGAAGCGGTGTATTGCATGCGAACTGTCGGCTGCGGGTAACCGCAACCCCAGGTCCCGCTCTCATCCACCCTTCGGTTCGCGAGTAAACCGCGCCGCACCAGAACCAACATGGCGACCAACAGCAAAAATGTTGCCGCCCCGATGACCACGAACATCAACGAAGCGGTCGTGGTAGACAGGGTCATCCTGACAACCTCCGGGCGCTGGGCGGTTACATTCTCCAAAACCTGCTGCAAACCTCCCACGATGACCGGCGCGAATAGACCAATGCCGACACATCCCGCCGCCAGGATCAACATGGGCAGGCGCATGGTCCAATCCACTTCGTGTGCGCGGGAGACGTGTTCGCTGCGCGCTTCACCGAGAAACACGATGCCGAATGCCTTGGTGAAGCACGCCACGGCCAGACCACCGATGAGCGCCAAACCGGCAATCACCACGAGCAAGGGCACGGCGACGGGTCCGCTGGTGGAAATGCCGCCTTTGAACGCACCCAGGAAAATTAAAAATTCGCTCAAGAACCCGTTCAGGGGCGGCAGACCCGAAATCGCAACCGCACCGACAAGAAAAGCCGCCGCCGTCCATGGCATCCGTTTCAACAACCCGCCGAGGTGGTCAATTTCACGCGTGCCGGTGCTATGCACCACCGACCCCGCGCCGAGGAACAACAAACCTTTGAACAAGGCATGATTGAGGACATGCAACAGGCCGCCCCCGAAGCCCAGCACCATCAGCACCGCCGAACCTGTGCTCAGGCCCAACAGCCCGACGCCCAGGCCGAGCGCGATGATGCCGATATTCTCGACGCTGTGATAGGCCAGCAGCCGCTTCAGATCGTGCTGGGCCAGCGCAAACAACACGCCCAGCACGCCCGAGCTGAGCCCGATGGCGACGAGAGCCCATCCCCACCATAGCGGCGGCGTTCCTAGAAACGTGAACGCGCGTATTAATCCATAAATTCCGGTTTTAATCATCACGCCCGACATCAACGCCGAGACGTGACTCGGGGCGGCCGGATGCGCCTCCGGCAGCCAGACGTGCAGCGGCATGAAGCCCGCCTTGGTGCCGAATCCGATCACCGCCAGCAGAAACAAAACACCGGCCAATCCCTGGGTGTGGATGCCTTGCGCAGCCCACACCGTAAAATCCATCGAGCCGGTTTCATGGGCCAGTAAGAAGAAAAACGCGAGCAAAAAGGCTGTGCCCAGGTGCGTGGCGACAAAGTAAATCCAACCTGCCTCGCGCACGGACTGGCGTTCATGCTCAAACGTCACCAGGAAGAATGACGCCACCGCCATCAATTCCCAGGCGACCAGGAACAGCACGGCATTGCGGGCCAGCAGCACGAAAACCATCCCCAGCACCAACAGGCAGTAAAAAAACCAGACCGGGCCGAGCGAACGTTTCCCCCGCCACGGCCGCAAGTAACCCACGCCATAAATGGCAGAAAGGGCCGAGAGCAAAAGCGTCGGGACCAGAAACCAGGCTGAGAGGGGGTCGAGTTCAATGAAGAATTCGCCAAACGGCACCGGCCAGGGAAAGTGAAATTGTTCGACAGGGCCGCCCAGTAATACTTGAATTGCCGGAATACAACCGACAACGGCTGCGACGACCACCGCGCCAGCGCCAAGCACGGAACGATTCCGCCCGACCCGACTCAGCAACAACACCGCCACTGCACCCGCAAGCAGGATGGCCATCGCTGACAGCAACCCCGTCACGCGGCTGCCTCCTTTCGCGAAACAGTTGCCGATGCGCGCAAGGCTTCACTGATCCGTTTAGCCTCCGCCAGAATTTCATCCCGGCTTGCCTGGCGGATGATGAGTGATTTGAATTCGGGGTTGCGCAACGCGAACGCCAATCGCGACAGCAGATGCAGATGCGCCTTGACGGTCGGGCTGATGAGCGTGAACAGGGTTTGCACCGGTTTCCCGTCCAACGCCCCGAAATCCACCGGCGCCTCCAGGAAACACAGCGTTACCACCGGTTGCGGAACGTGAAGCACGATGGGATTCCGGACGTGCGGAATGGCGATTCCGTCGCCAATGGCGGTGGATTCCAAAGCCTCGCGCGCCAGCAGGACCTGCAACAGAAACTCGCGGTCCACCTTGTCCGGCAATCTCAATACTTCCACCACGCTGCGAAGAACCGCCGGCTTGTCCTTGCCGGCCAAACGATAGAAAATCCCCCCCACCTCCAAGGCGTCGGACAATTCGGGAAGCGGCGTGGAGCCGCTTTCCGGTTCTTCAAAAATTCGCGGCGAAACGTTGATACGGTTGGCTGTCGCCCATTCCAGCAGCTCGGCCCGATTGAACCGATATTGTCCACTTAAGCGGTACCCAGGCAGCTTTCGCTCATCAACCCAGCGGTAAACCGTCTTTTCCGATATATTGAGCAACCCGGCTACATCTTTGACTGTCAATTGCATCAGTTCATGATACCCAGACTGCGAAATGCACCTTGGACATCTTTGGACAATATGCATGAAATGCCCATAAATGTCAAGCTTACAACTTCCAATCGTAGCAGCCGACGTGAGTCGGCTCAAACTGTTGTAGGAGTCGAGGTCACGAAACTCGTTTGATCAGAGACTCCTCATGTCGTCTCCTACTCAATAAACCAGCACCAACACCGGCGCTCTTGGTGGGGCGAGCGTCCTCGCGACCCGGCTCGTCAGTAGCCTCGCCCCACCTCAATAAGCAAGAACGAGAACAGCGGCTTGCTGCGCGGACTTCACTACGTCCTCAAACTTCTCGTCCGCCGTGTTTGGCGCTTAGAGCTTGGCCGAATTCCCCACGTCAACCGCCCGCCACCTGCTGCGAGTTGGGACAACTCGCGCTCCAATCGTCCATCCCAAAATGAATTCAGGAAAAGAGCCATGACAATTGCGAATTGCGGAGTGCGCGACAAGTCTGATTTCCGTCTTCGCCCAGCCTCGTGCGCCTAGCCAGCGCGACGGGTCCGCTAATGGTTTCACGCCCTCCCTCATCCCGGCTTCTCCCCAAGGAGAAGGAGAATTCTCAGCCGTCTCTTTGAAAATTCGGGCGACGGGATTTGCCGGACAGCCTTCCGCCAACCAGAAACCATTCACCGCGTTGTCCTCTCTTTGGGGGAGAGAAAACAGGTGAGGGCGGGCGTTAACACAAAATACATTCCAGCAATCGTCCATCCTAAAATGATTACTGGAAAAGAGCCGTTCAAGTGCGGAATCGGGAGTGCGGAGTCCCAGTAAATAACCTATTCCTTCTTCGCCGCTTTCACTTCGATATGCAGGTCGCGCAATTGGCGCGGAGTAACCGCGGTCGGCGATTCGGTCATCAAGTCGGTGCCCTTCGCTGTTTTCGGGAAGGCAATCACGTCGCGGATGCTGGGTGTGCCGCAGAGAATCGCGTTGAGCCGGTCGAAGCCAAGCGCAATGCCGCCATGCGGCGGCGCGCCGTAGCGGAACGCTTCCAGCATGTAACCAAACCGCAGCTTCGTTTCCACCGGTGGAATTTGCAGCACTTCCTCGAACACGGTCTTCTCCACGTCGGGCTGGTGGATACGAATCGAGCCGCCGCCAAGTTCCACGCCGTTCACGACCACGTCGTAATGCTGTCCGCGGACTTTTTTCGGGTCGGTCTTGAGCATCGGAACGTCCTCGGCCACCGGCGCGGTGAACGGATGGTGGCTGGAATACCACCGGTTCTGTTCCTTGTCGAAACTGAGCAGCGGAAAGTCCACCACCCACAGGAAATCAAAACGGTCGGTGGGAATCGTCAGCTTCCCCTGCTCTTTCAAAATATTGGCGCAGTAACGCCGGATTTCGCCCAGGATTTCGCAGGCATTCAGCCACTGGTCGGCGGCGAACAAAATCAAATCGCCTTCCTCGATTTTCAATTTTTGCGCCAGCGCGGCCTTTTCGGCGTCGTTGAAAAATTTCACGATGGGCGATTTCCATTCAACGGGTGGCAGCGACGCCCCCATCGCTCCGGTTGTTTGCGGCGACGAGGCGTCGCCGCCACGTTCGACTTTAATATAGGCCAGGCCTTTCGCGCCAAAACCCTTGGCGTACTCGGTCATCGTCTCAATCTGTCCCTGCGTTGCGCCGGCCATGCCTTTCGCGTTGAGCGCCTTCACCACGCCGCCGTTCGCGATCGCGCCGCTGAAGACCTTGAATTTGCTGGCGCGAAATTCCTCGGTGAAATCCGCCAGCTCCATCCCGTAGCGCGTGTCCGGCTTGTCAATGCCCCAGCGATTCAAAGCTTCCTGATAGGAAATCCGCTTGAACGGCGTCGGTACGTCCACGTTCAGCGCGGTTTTCCAGATGCGCTTCAACAAACCCTCGACGAGCGTGTAAATGTCCTCGCGTTCGATGAAGCTCATTTCGAGGTCAATCTGCGTAAATTCGAGCTGGCGGTCGGCGCGCTGGTCCTCATCGCGAAAACAGCGGGCCAGTTGATAATAGCGCTCGATGCCGCCGACCATGAGAATTTGCTTGAACTGCTGCGGCGATTGCGGCAGCGCGTAAAATTGCCCGGGATTCACCCGGCTCGGCACCAGAAATTCGCGCGCGCCTTCGGGCGTGGATTTGAACAGCATGGGCGTTTCGATTTCCAGAAAGCCCTGCTCGTCCAGGTATTGCCGCGTGGCCATGGCGACTTTGCTGCGTAAACGAAGGTTGCGCGCCATTTCGGGCCGGCGCAAATCCAGGTAGCGATACTTCAGCCGCAACTCTTCGTTCACCTTGCCCGCCGCTTCCGGGTCGTCCACCGGAAACGGCAGCACCTCGGCCAAGTTGAGCAGTTCCAGCTCCTTTACCATCACTTCGATTTCACCGGTGGGGATTTTCGGATTGTTGGTGCCTTCCGGTCGTTGGCGGACTTTGCCGGCCACGCGAATGACGCATTCGCTGCGCAACGCCGCCGCGCGCTCAAACAGGTCCTTCGGCAAATCGGACGGATCAAAGACGGTCTGGGTGCGGCCTTCGCGGTCGCGGACATCGATAAAAATCAGCCCGCCCAGGTCACGGCGGGAATGGACCCAGCCGGTCAGGGTGACCACCTGCCCGATATGCGTCGGGCGCAATTCATTGCAATGATGCGTGCGTTTCATGTCAAATTCGTAACCGCGCCTCGTGAGAGCGCGGAAGCCTTCGGAAAACTGCCGGCCGCGTTTTCGCCAACACGGCTACAACCCAAAAAGCGAACGCGGATTCTGGCGAAGAAAGAGTCGAATTTCAAAGGAATTATTCCACTCAACCGTTCCTTCAGTGCTGACTTCCAGGGATTTCTCGCAACCGGCGAAGTTTCAACCATAAATCGCGCCAATGGCCGGATGACACAGCTTCGCGCGCAAGAGGCCGCGCATCCACATTCCGGACCGCACCTCCCTTTTTACTTCTGGTTGCGAAAGAAATGAAATCGGATGACGGTGTAATCCCGGGTCTTGTCCAAATGGAATCCGGACTTCTGAAGGTCCCTGGCAATCTCCGGCATGTGAGCCACTCCCCAAGGGACGATGAGGTCGTCCGATTGTGGCAGCCGCGCCTGGATTTCCCCCCAGAGATGCTGATTGCGTTTTTCAAGAAGATCACCCGCGATTTGTTCCAGCAAATCGGGAGGCGGCGAATACCGCAGTGCCTGCTGCAGCGTCACTGAATTCACGCCCTTCGAATGAAAAAGCATGACCAGGTTGAGGAAATCTACTGTGTCCGTTGAGAACAGTTCGGCATCCACATCCGCCATCACCAGCTGGCCCCGGGTCGGCTCAAACTCCTTTTCCTGCTCGGCCAGGCCAAGCGAGGTCGCCATTCGTTTATAGCTGATTTCGTTCGTCAACCGGTGTTTCTCGTCAGTCACTCCTTCCATGAGGATGATCGAGTTGGTCGGGGACAATTGCGACATCTTCCGGTAAAAATTGGCGTCGGCGATGTGCGCCATCGGAATCAACTCAATTGTCTTGCCATCATCGCGAATGTATTTTCTCACCTGGACGGTCATCCCATCCCGGTGCAAGGCCAGAAAGCCTTCGCCGAAATGATTTACCGCCAGGGTGACACAAAAGATCGCATAGGCAACCACCGCAGGTACCAGTATGAAAACGTTCGCCAATACGAACAGGGACAGGTTCAACCAGCTGAAACGCCGGTTACCAAGATGATGCTCTTCGACGATTTGCCAGCGGAACTTTAATCCTTTCTGCAGCCAGTACACGACGCCCAAACCGAAGATAACCTGGCCGAACGACATGACCCAATCCAACTGCAAAACGCGGTAGGGGAAATAAATCATGGCCGGCAACACGACGAGGAAATTAGCCACATAGAAGAACGCGACCGGCAGAACCAGGCGCCTGGGAACCACGGGCGTCAACCCCATCAGGCCATATACCAGCAGCGTCATCAGCAATGCCAGGCAGGATAAAATGGCGCTCATTGCCGTCAGGAGATGAAGGCTGAACAGAAGGACCAACGAGTCATCCGCGAGAGAAACAACGCCGGCGACTAAAAACAGGCCAAGGTACAGACTCAACAAAAGAGAAATCAGCTTTCTCATAAAAGAAAGCAAACCGCGGCCGTCCTGGATGCTGTAACCATCTGATTCACCGCATCGTAAGACAATCAGCGGTCAAGGCAACGAATTTAATCACGGCCCGCGGAATACCGGGTGGCCGGCAATTGCGCGCCTTTCAAAGATTTTTCGAAGGCGAATTCCCCGCTCGCCACGCGCTTTCCATTCTACTAATCTCCAACAGTCATGATGGAGTTATTAAAACCGGAAGTTATTATCACACACGAAAGCGACCTCGACGGCCTGCTTTCGGGCGTGCTGCTGCAACGGCTCGCCCGGAATCTTTACCATACCGATGTCCCGCTCGAAGCCTATCATTACAACCAATGGAAACAGCGCGAGTTGCGAGAAAAGGCCGGCTGGGTGGCGGATTTCACCTTCGAAACGCGCCTCGACAAACCGGAATGGATGGTCGTGGACCACCACGTGACGGACGCGGCACCCAAGTACGCCCGGCTCGTGCACGACGTGAACAAATCCGCCGCGTTGCTGTGTTACGAACTGTGCAAAGAACACGACCTCAGCTCACCCGCGCTTGACCGGCTGGTCCATCTGAACAACGTCGCGGACTTGTTTCTGGAGGACGA
>DATEGR010000403.1:0-2454 GCA_035279985.1 Verrucomicrobiia bacterium | reverse complement strand
CAATTGCTGCGGGGGATCCGCAACAACCGTGCGAAGGTGGTGGTCGTGGATATCACCGGTGTACCGACGATTGACTCGACGGTGGCCAATCACCTGGTCCAGACCGTGGAAGCTTCCCGACTGATGGGCGCCAGCGTCATCATCACCGGCTTGTCATCGGAAATCGCCCAGACCCTGGTGACCATCGGAGTGGATTTGAGCAAGATGAACGCCGTTGGCGACCTGCAGGGCGGCATCGAGGAAGCCGAACGGTTGCTGGGTTACAAAGTCATTTCCACCGCGGAAGCCGCCGCCCTGGAGGAAAAAGAATAAGCTGTCATGCACGTTCCGGTACTCAAGCAGGGGGACTATCTCATTGCCAGCGTCCAGTCCGTGCTGTCGGACGCGGACCTGGTACAACTGCGGGACGACCTGGCCGAACGGGTCGGCCAATTTCGTTCGCGCGGCGTTATTATTGATGTTACTGTGTTGGATGTCATTGACTCATTTGCCACCCGGACCTTGCGGGCGGTCGCACACATGTTGAAGTTGCGCGGCGCCGAAACGGTGATTGTTGGTATTCAACCGGACGTGGCCTTTGCGATGGTGCAACTCGGTCTGACACTCGAAGGCGTTGGCACCGCCCTCGATTTGGAAGAGGGGCTGGCCTATCTCGACCGGCTGGCCAGGAAACCTGTGAAACATGGAAAATAATGAGGCATGCGTCTCCATCAACTCTGCCGCCGACATTGTAACGGCGCGCCAGAAGGGGCGTGCTTTGGCACTCGAGTTGGGCTTTGACGGATCAGACCTGACCTTGATTGCCACCGCCATATCCGAAGTGGCGCGCAACATTGTCAACCACGCCAAAAGCGGCGAAATTGTCGTGTCCCCGACGAACCACAGCAACAAGCGCGGCATCCTGGTCGTGGCGCGCGACGAAGGCCCCGGCATCAAGGATATTGTCAAGGCGATGCAGTACGGCTATTCCACCAACAAGGGGCTGGGCGTCGGACTGCCCGGCGCCAAATGGCTGATGGATGAGTTTGACATTGAAAGCAAAGTGGGCAAAGGAACCACTGTGACCATGAAAAAATGGCTGCATTGAAATGAGCGCTGCCGTTGTCGAAAAACCAAAACTCATCGAATGGAGCGTGGCCGCCCGTCCGATCGCCGGTCAAACGGTTTCGGGCGATTTGCACGTTGTCGAAACCCTTGAGCATGGTGTGTTGCTGGCGGTTATTGACGGCGTGGGGCACGGCGGCGAGGCCAGCGCGGCCGCGCAACGGGCGGCGACCGTTTTAAAGAAACATGCCGCTGAATCCGTCATTTCGCTGGTCAAACGTTGTCACGAAGCGCTCACCGGGACCCGCGGTGCGGTCATGACGCTGGCGTTGGTGGACGCGTTGGATGACACGGTCACCTGGCTGGGGGTGGGCAACGTCGAGGCGCGCCTGTTCCGGGCCGAGGCGGACAGCAGCCATCCGTGCGAAAATATCCTGCTGCGAAGCGGTCTGGTCGGCCTGCAACTGCCGGCCTTGCAGGCCAGCATGATGCCGGTGGTGCGGGGAGACCTGCTGGTGTTTGCCACCGACGGAATCCACACCGGCTTTGAGCGGGGCACCCATCTGACCGATCCGCCCCGCCAGATTGCCGATGGGATCATGAAACGGCACTTCAAGGGCACCGACGATGCCTTGGTGTTGGCCGTTCGTTATACCGGCACGTCGCCATGAGCAAGAGGCAAAAATTGCATAGATTGGAGCGACGTTACGCCACGAACTTGCGAAAATACCTGGCGGCTGAACGGGAAGCCGTCCTGGAAATGGCCTATGAACTGGGGCGCGCGGCGATCGCTGATGGACTCGGAATCCTGGATCTGGCCAGGGTTCACCTGGAGGCGTGTGAGAAGCTATTGCGATCCGATACCGCCGGGAAACACCGGGAACGCATCTCCCGGCTGGCCGGAATATTTTTTTTACAGTCGCTTTCCCCGTTCGAAGCGACCCACCGCGGCTTTCGCGCGACCAACGCCGAGTTGTTGAAGCGCAACCGGGAGTTGGCGGCGGAAATCAACGAGCGCCGGCGCATCGAAAACGCCCTGCGGGAATCCGAACAGCGCTACAGTACGCTGATCGAAACCGCCCAGGACGTGATTTTTTCGCTGGCGCCGGACGGGCGGATTGTAGCCATCAACCGCGCGTTTGAAAAAATCACCGGCTGGCCGCGCTCCGTCTGGCTGGGCAAATCGTTCGCGCCCTTGATTCATCCCGATGAAATGGCCGTTGCCGTGGAGCGATTTTACGGGGTGATGCAGGGGAAACCGCCGGAGGTGTGGCAATATCGCGTGCGCCGGGCCAACGGCCAATATAGCGTCGGCGAATTCACCCTCGCCCGCGAGACCAAGGACGGCAGGGCCGTCGGCGTGTTTGGCATCGGCCGACGGCAGGGCCGTCGGCGTGTTTGGCATCGGCC
>DATEGR010000402.1:0-3695 GCA_035279985.1 Verrucomicrobiia bacterium | reverse complement strand
TGAAAATTCTGGACGAGGTCCTGCCTTATTATCATGAAAAAGGTCCTGCCCAGGCGGAGCAAACGCCCCTCAGCGAGCATGTTGAACGGCTGATTAAAATGATCGTCGATTCATTCATTCCTGGCACTGCCCTGGTACCCTTTGACGGCGGTGACTGGAATGATTCCCTGCAACCGGTCAGCAAGGATTTAGCACAACGAATGATCTCAAGCTGGACGGTCGAGATGAATTACCAGGCTTTTTCTCAATATCAGTTGGTATATGAAGCGAGCGGTAATACAAGAAAAGCCGGAGAACTGAAAGACATCTGTGAGAAGATCAAGGCTGATTTCAACAAATACCTGGTCAAGGACGGCGTCGTGGCGGGTTATGGTCTGGTAGCAGGCGACCGTAGCATCAGCGTACTGCTGCACCCGAGTGATACCACAACCGGGATCCAGTACAGCATCTTGCCGATGAACCGCGGCATCATCAGCGAGATATTCACCCGCGAACAGGCGCAGCATCACCAGGATCTGATGGAACGGCATCTGAAAGGTCCTGACGGCGCCCGCCTGATGGACCGTCCGCTAAGGTACCAGGGAGGTATCCAAACCATTTTCCAAAGGGCGGAAAGCAGCACCTTTTTTGGCCGAGAGATTGGTTTGATGTACATGCATGAGCATATCCGTTATGCAGAATCACAGGCCCGTACGGGCAGGGCGGATGCCTTCATGAAAGCACTTCGCCAGGCCATCCCGGTCGGGTACCGGGAGGTTGTCCCCTGTGGGGATATCCGCCAGTCAAACTGCTATTACAGCAGTTCGGATGTTATCTTCCGGAACCGCTATGAGGCGGATGAACATTACGATGAAATACAAAGCGGCCAGATCACGCTTAGAGGCGGATGGCGGGTGTATTCCAGCGGGCCCGGTATTTATATCGGCCTGGTTGTTTCGCGATTGCTTGGCTTGCGCATTGTATCCGGGAAAATGATCGTCGATCCGGTTATGCCGCATTCCCTGGATGGTTTATCCGCCTCACTTGATTTATTGGATCGGGCGGTGACGTTCAATTATGCTGTCAAGGAGGGTAATTTCAGCCCCAAAGCTGTTTCCATTAACGGCAAGGCCATTCAGTTCAAGTATGAAGAAAACAAATACCGCAAGGGGGGGGCAGTGATTCCACTTGAGCAGTCCTTAGCGATGCTGGTTCGGCAGAAAAATATTGTGGAGGTAAGGTTGTAGAAATTCCAACCATCCGTGTGGCGGGCCATGTCTAGTGAGTCTTTGCGGCATCTGTCACCTTGCTCCAGTTCACAGTTGCCGACTTCTGGCTGGTAGAGCTGCCGCCGATCCGGATGATGAATTCCCCAGGCTCCCAGTCGTATTCGAGTTTGCTGTTGTAGAATTTCAGATCTTCCGGGGTGATGCGAAATGTCACTTTTCTGGTTTCGCCCGGCTGCAGACGGACTTTCTGGAATCCCCGCAGATCCTCCACGCTGCGCGTCACACTGGCCACCGGCTGGGTCAAATACAACTGCACCGTTTCCTCGCCGGCGCGCTTGCCCGTATTGGTCACGTCAACCGAAGCGAGCAGCGTCTCGTCGCCGGTGAGGTTGGTCTTGCTCAGTTCGACGTCGCCGTAGGAAAACGTGGTGTAGCTCAAGCCGTAACCGAATGGATACAGCGGGTCGTTCGATACGTCCAGGTAACGGGAAACATACTTGGCTCCCGGATCACCCCTGTAGGGACGCCCCGTGTTCTTGTGATTGTAATAAATGGGGATTTGGCCGACGTTGCGCGGAAAAGTCGCCGTCAATTTCCCCGACGGATTGTAATCGCCGAACAGCACATCGGCCACGGCATCGCCCGCTTCGGTGCCGCCGAACCAGGTTTCGAGAATCGCGCCGCAATGCTCCGCCTCCCAGGTCAACGTCAACGGCCTGCCGTTCATCAGCACCAACACGAGCGGTTTGCCGGTTTTTACCAGCGCCCGCAACAGGTTTTCCTGACTCTCCGGAAGTCCAATCTCGCTGCGGCTCGCGGCTTCGCCGCTCATGCCGGATGATTCCCCCAGCACTGCCACCACGACATCCGCGCGGGCCGCCACCGCCAGCGCCTCCGCCATCATCGCTTGTGGCGACCGGCTGTCCACCTGAATTTCATTGCCGAATGCCTTCAGCGTTGCCCGCAGCGCCGGATCATCGACCAGGTTCGCGCCTTTCGCGTGCAGGATCGTCACCGTGGAACCGGCTACGTTGCTGATTCCCGCCTCGACACTGACGGCCTGGCGCCAGTCGCCGCCGGCGCGGCAGTTGCCCGGCAGATTCTGCTGGTCATCCGCCAGCGGGCCCACCAACGCAATGATCCCGGATTTCCTCAAGGGGAGGATCTGCCGGCTGTTTTTCAGCAGCACAAACGATTGTTCCGCGATTTCCCGCGCGGCTTTCCGGTTTTCCGGTGTTAGAATTTCCGCGCGCGCCCGTTCCTCCGTGCAGCCGTGATACGGATCGGCAAACAACCCGAGCTTGTATTTGGCCTCAAGGATTCGACGGCAGGCTTGATCGATCATGGACTCCGGGATTTCTCCGTGCGCGACCAGTTCCGGCAGATACTTGAGGTAGGTTTCACTCACCATGTCCATGTCCACCCCGGCTTTCAAGGCCAATTCGGCATCCTTTCGCAAATCACCCATGCCGTGTTCGCTCAGTTCGCTAATGGCCGCATAGTCGGAGACAACGAAGCCTTGGAAGCCCCACTGCGTTCGCAGCAGGTCCGAGAGCAGCCAGTGATTGGCCGAGGCCGGCACGCCGTTGATTTCATTGAAGGAAGACATGACACTGCCGGCTCCGGCCTCCACCGCCGCCCGATACGGTGGCAGATAATATTGGTACATTTTGAGCCGGCTCATATCCACGGTGTTGTAGTCGCGGCCCGCCTCCGCTGCACCGTACAAGGCGAAATGCTTTACGCATGCCATCAACGCGTTGCTCCGGCTGAGGTCGTCGCCCTGATAGCCGCGCACCATCGCCCGGGCGATCTGCGCGCCCAGATACGGGTCTTCTCCCGCTCCTTCCGCAATTCTGCCCCAGCGCGGGTCCCGGGCGATGTCCACCATGGGCGAGAACGTCCAGGTCAAGCCGTCGGCGGTCGCTTCCGTCGCGGCAATGCGCGCGCTCCGCTCAATCGCTTCCGGGTTCCAGGTGCAGGAGAGACCCAGCGGGATCGGGAAGATCGTCTTGTGGCCGTGAATGACATCGTACCCGAACAGCAGTGGGATCCTCAGACGGCTCTTATTTACGGCCAGCGCCTGCAACTTTCGCACCGCCTCCGGTGTGTAGGTGTTGAAAACCCCACCCACCAGGCCCTGGCGAATCTGGGTGTCCACGTCCTTGCTAAGCACCGGCCCGGTCACATCGAAGCCCACCGACAGCAAATTCAACTGCCCGATTTTTTCCTCCAACGTCATCCGGCCCATCAAATCGTCGATGAAAGCGTTCATGTTGGCGTTGCCGGCGGGTGATGCGGCATGGAGACAATATGACATTATCACCCCGATCAGGACTGGAAGCAGCCTGGTTCTTTTCATTTCGCGTTGTGGTTCATGTCCGGGCGGGTTTTTAACACAAATGGCCGGGGCGTGTCAGAATAATTCCACGTCAGGAAAATTCCGTGGAACCAAAGACCTCCTGGATTTTTTGTTGATCGCGGCCC
>DATEGR010000401.1:0-3282 GCA_035279985.1 Verrucomicrobiia bacterium | reverse complement strand
TTCCTATCCATCGGTTTTCCGCCCTCTTTTCTCAAGAGACGCAAACGGCCTCGGCACCAATCTGTTTATTGCTGGCTTTAGCAATATTGATTCTGTGACCGGACCGACCGACAGCCAACTAGCCCTTCCCATAGATGCTTCCGCATTAGCAGCAACGAACATTCCCGTCGTTAAATTGCCAATCAACGTCCATGGCATTCCGTGGATTATCGGCGCCAGAAAAGACCTTCCGAACTTTAATGAATTTGCAATGGAAAGCGTCTTCCAATTGACTCGCAGGTTGCAAGTCACGCGGCCAAGCACCAACGCGCCCGTCAACCAGTACCAGTACAACCAGATGTTCCTCCTCAACCTTACCAATCAACTGGGGGTGGAATGTTGGAATTCCTGCACGAATGACTTTACAGACCCGGTGACTATTTATGTGACGGACAATCAAACGGTGACGCTGACGAACGACGAAGGATTCAGCACCGGTATTCCTACGATGGTTTCGAGATCACTCCAAATCCTGAATGGGACCAGCAGTGCCTGGCCGGGCTACAATCCCATAATTAATCCTTTTCGGGCCCTGGCCTCGTTTCAAATTCCGCTGAACACGAGCGCCGTGTTCTTGCCGCTTTCGATTTATCGCTTTAATGCCGGTGGAAGCCCATATTTGACGAGCAATCTGGCATTGCCATTTGAGACCAATGTTGTCATCAACGGAACCGGTTATCCGCAACCGCATTGGTGGCTGACCACTTCGAACGACCTCCAGGTCATCATAATGGATACTGCGGCCAGTCCTTACCGAATCATCGATTATGTCCAATTGAGCGGGCCAAACAGCAGCCGCGATTTAAGTTCCGAAATCGTTTCCAACTATGACACGCAGTCAGGCCCGGGCGGAAATGATCTGTGGGACACGAATTTTGTGAATGGAGTACCCATACCCATTGGGCTGAACAGTCAAATTGGTGTTTCACTGGGGAATTACGCCTCGGCTCTTGGCGGTGGTACTTGGGGTACGACGAGCGAGACTATTCGCGAGAATGAAATCGACGGTTTCCGCGCGTTCTACCATTACTCCCCGATTTATCCTAACAACCTTGGAGACGCTCAAGCCGTTGCTCAAGCTCAAGCAACGAACGCCATGTTGGCTCCCTATATACCTATCGCAACCGTCGTCCAACATTTCTCATGGCAGGCGAATGACCCGCTGGTTCATTACCTGGCCAGTGATCTGAACTGGGCTGGCGCCAATTTATTGAATCGGAATGTGGATAACTTGACGAATGAAAATCTTGGTTTCTTGAATGTGCATTACATGCCTTGGGGCGGCAACCCTTTGTTACCCACCATCGACCAGAATCCTTACAATCTTGCTCTCAAAGATCCGTTGGTGCGGCACTCCGATGATTGGGATTTTCCGACGAATGAATCCCTGTCCGGCAGTTGGCTGGGACGTGTTCATCGCGGCACGCCGTGGCAGACAATTTATCTCAAGGCGTCGGATATTCTCCAGCAAATCCAAGCCAATGGCGGCGTTACAAATTATATTGGCACCAACACTTGGATGACTTGGACCGGAGACACGGACACTACCGATGCAACAGCCATGGCGCCGGTGCAGGATTGGCATCTGGCAAGCCTCCTGGCGTTTCTGATGAATACGAATGACCTCCAGTCGTTATTTTCCGTGAACAATTCAAATCCAACTGCCTGGTTGAACCTGTTCAATGGCTTGACGGCTTTGACCAACTGCCTTTCCGACACTCAGATTGCTTCGGGGACTGCGCCCGAATTCGATTCCCTGGTCATTTCCTCAAACTCGTCACAAGCATCGTTCATGGTAAACGCCATCCAATCGGCACAAGTCAGCCAGCCTGGCCGTTTCTTCCATGATGTCGGAGACATCCTGGCCATTCCCCAACTCACGGAACAATCGCCTTACCTGAATTGGAATGACAGCGTGCAGCAACAAGGTGGCACCAGCGATGAGGCTTGCGAAATCATTCCCGGCCAGTTGTTGCCGTTGCTGCGTGCGGATTCCGTTGGTTCGATTGCGTCAACGAATGGCCAAATCACAGCGCAGTTCTCCGGCTATGACAATCACATCTACGCCGTCGAAGCCTCTTCCAATCTCGTGGACTGGACGAGGATCAGCACCAACCTCTCGGTCAATGGAGGGTTTGGTTTCACAAACGTAACCCCGGCAAATGCCAGTCGGCAATTTTTCCGGTCGGCACTGCTCCAGTAATGGTGCGTTGCCCATGCCGCCCTGCTCCCCGGCTGGCGGGCACTGGCAAAATCCGGTGACAAAATCACAAAATGGAACAAGCCGCGCCCGGCACCGGACATTATGTTCTCTGCAACAAAAAAATTGAGCTTGCGTTCGTTGCGCTAAAACAGTTGAAGTCTGTCTTTTAACCGGTTCAACGCCCAAGACTTGAGATGATTGAGAATGACAAACTATGAATGCTGAAATTGAGAAACTTTTGGCCGATTCCGCCCAAAACCTGCTGCAACACAAATGCAAAACCGTGCCGAAGGAACGGCTCCACCTGCCCGGACCGGATTTTGTGGACCGCATCTTCGCGCTGTCCGACCGCAATCCGCAGATGCTGCGCAGCTTGCAGTCCATGTTTAACCATGGCCGGCTGGCCGGCACGGGCTACATGTCCATCCTGCCGGTGGACCAGGGTATTGAACATTCCGGCGGCGCGAGCTTCGCGAAAAACCCCGATTGCTTCGATCCCGAAAATATCGTGAAACTGGCCGTGGAAGGCGGCTGCAACGCCGTCGCCTCCACGCTCGGCGTGCTCGGCGCAGTCTCGCGCAAATACGCGCACAAGATTCCGTTCCTCGTGAAGCTGAACCACAACGAGCTGCTCACGTATCCGAACAAGTTCGACCAGATTTATTTCGCGCAGGTCGAACAGGCCTGGAACATGGGCGCGGTCGCCGTCGGTGCGACCATTTATTTCGGCTCCCCCGAATCCACACGGCAGATCGTGGAGACCAGCCTCGCCTTCAAGCGCGCGCACGAGCTCGGCCTGGCCACCGTGCTGTGGTGCTACCTGCGCAGCAGCGGCTTCAAGACGAAGGAAAAGGATTATCATGTGAGCGCCGACCTCACCGGCCAGGCGAACCACCTCGGCGTCACCATCGAGGCGGACATCATCAAACAGAAACTGCCGGAGAACAACGGCGGCTACAAAGCGATGGCCGCCGCCGCCGGCAGCTACGGCAAGACCGACGAGCGCGTCTATACGGAATTGACGAGCGACCATCCGATCG
>DATEGR010000400.1:0-3153 GCA_035279985.1 Verrucomicrobiia bacterium | reverse complement strand
CGGCACACCGGCAAATGAAATGATGACGTCCTTCGGTTGGAGGCCCGCCCTTTCTGCCGGCGTACCGGAGAGGACCTGTATCACCTGCGGATGGTCGCGCGGATCCAGATTCAATAATTTGAGGCCGAGCGCATTGTCCGCCGCCGCCTGAAGCTGGTAGGTATGTTCCTGGCTGGCATGCTCGATGACGACGGGCATCACGCTCGTGCGCGCCACCGCCGTGTTCATGACGATCTCCTTCCAATCAATCACTTTCTTGTTATTGACCGCCTTGATGACATCTCCCTCCTGAATGCCCAGTCTGGCCTCCGCCGACCCCGGTTCGACGTAACCGATGATCGGAGGATTCACGGGCAGTGGCAGACCGACGAAATAAATGATGGTTGCCAGGGCGAAGGCGAAAACCACATTCATAAACGGCCCGGCAAAGGCCACGAGAATCCGATGCAACGGCGGCGCGGGCGGCACATCCTCGGTCGTCTTGCCTTCGAGCGCTTCGGCGGTGACCATTTGCGGCAACTTGACGAAACCGCCGGCGGGAATCCAACGAACGGAATAAACAATTCCGTCGCGCGTCCAGCTGCATATTTTAGGCCCCATGCCGATGGCAAATTCCTCCACCTTCATGCCCAGCTTCCGGGCGACCCAGAAGTGGCCGAACTCGTGGACAAAAATGGCCGCGCCAAACAGCGCCAGCACGGCGGCAGCAACGTAAATAAAGGTCAATATAGTCATGTAAAAAATGCCCCGGTGACGGGACAGGATGATTATAACAGCAAAAAGCCTGCCCGCAATCCTTGTGCTTGAGGTTTAAACGGCTGCGGCATGCCGGCGCGCCCAGGCATCCGCCTCCAAAATCTGGTCCAGGGCGGGATGCCGGACAACTTTGTGCGCGTCCATCGTGCGTTGGACAGTTTCGGTGATTTGCGGGAAATTGATTTTGTGGTTCACAAAGGCTTCGACGGCGATTTCATTCGCCGCGTTCAATACCGCCGGCAGGGTACCGCCCGCTTCACCGGCGCGGCGCGCCAGGTTCAGCGCCGGAAATTTCTCCGCGTCGGGTTCCTCAAACGTCAAGCTGCCGAGCCTGGCGAAATTCGTCTGCACCCGCCCGCTCGGCGCGCGGTCGGGATAAGTGAGCGCGTACTGGATCGGCAGGCACATGTCCGGCGTCGAGAGCTGCGCGAGCATCGAACCGTCCACGAATTCGACCATGGAATGCACGATGCTTTGCGGGTGCACCAGCACCCCGACGCGTTCGATGCCAGTGTCAAACAGCCAGCGCGCCTCAATCATCTCCAGTCCCTTGTTGAACAACGTCGCCGAATCAATCGTGATTTTCCGGCCCATCACCCACGACGGATGTTTCAGCGCGCGCTCGACGGTGATGTTGGGAAAATCCTCCCTGGGCGTCTTGCGGAACGGCCCGCCACTGGCCGTCAACCAGAGTTTGCGGATGGACTCGGGCGGCTTGCCGTCGAGACATTGGAAAATGGCCGAATGTTCGCTGTCCACGGCCAGCACGCGAACCCCGTGTTTGCGCGCCTCGGCCATGACGATTTCGCCGGCCATGACCAGGATTTCCTTGGAAGCGATGGCGATGTCTTTGCCGGCGCGGATGGCCGCCAGCGCGGGTTCGAGTCCCGCCGTGCCGACAATCGCTATCAAAACAATGTCCGCGCCCGGCAGGGTGGCCAGTTTCAGCAGGCCGTCCGCTCCGCAATAAACCCGGGTTGAAGCTCCCAACGACTTGCTGAGTTCTTCGGCCTTTGCGGGATCGCAAATCGAAATCACTTCCGGGCGATGTTTGCGCGTCTGTTCCAGCAACAATTGAGCGTTGTTGCCGGCTGCGAGCCCGAGCAGGCGGATCCGCTCCGGCAAATCCTCGGCCACCTTGATCGTGCTGGTGCCGATGGAACCGGTGCTGCCCAAAAGGACGACGTTCTTCATTTGATCAGGATATGGCGGAGATAGAGATACATGATCGGCGCGTTGAACAAAAGGCTGTCGAGCAAATCCAGAATGCCGCCGATGCCGGGGAAAAATCTGCCCGAATCCTTCACGCCCGCCTCGCGTTTGAACAGCGATTCAATCAAATCGCCGATGACCGCCGTCAGACTCAGCACCACGCCAAGTATTACCGCGTGAAACCAGTTCATGCCCGCCATCCGGTTGCCGAAGAAATGCACAAAAACGAGGCTTGCCGCGGTCGAAAATGCGAGCGCACCGCCAAAGCCTTCCCATGTTTTGCCGGGGCTGATGCGCGGGATCATCTTGTGCCGGCCGACCAATGAGCCGACCACGTACGCGCCGGTGTCACTGAACTTCGTCAGCAGCACGAAATAAAGCAGGAAATATTTGCCCTCCGCGCCGGGAAAGAAATTGATTTTCTGGATGAAATTCAGCAGCCACGGCACGTACATCAGGCCCAAAAGCGTTGTCGCGATGGCGACCATGCCCGACGCGCCGTTGCGCGAAAGCAGTTGTCGCAAAGACAGCCCCAGCACGAAGAGGATGAGAAAACCCGTTTCAAAGTCGTTGACGCGGGCGGGCGAGCCGGACGTACCGATGTGGCCGGTCAGGTTTAAAAAAGTCCCGACCATTAGCAACGCACCGCCGGCCAGGCCGCACCATTTGAAGCAGGCCAGGCCGCGCTTTTCGGCCAGCCCATAAAATTCCGCGAGGCCGGCCAGCGCGAGCAGGAAGATAATCAGCAGAAAAAGCCCGTTGGAAATCAGCGTGTTGCTGGAAAACAATCCCGCCAGAATCACCGCCCAGAGAATCACCGTGGTGATTAACCGGCGGAGAAACACTTGTGCCTTGGAAGGCGTTTGGGCTGCCACAGCCGCGTCAGACATGCGGTCGGAAGGTAGCAAGCGCGACAACAATTGCCAACCGGCAATTGAACCGTACCGAGAGCGCCGGCATCCTGCCGGCAAGTTCATGGTTCCGATTGCCGATGGGCCGGCAAGCTGCCGGCGCTCCCAGCGTGGGCGAACCGGCCTCCTTCCTTTCTTGGCAATTGCGCGTAAAACGGGTCAGTTCTTGATATTGTCATATCAACCGGTTGTTTCCGCTGCTTTCCGCCCGCGATGCAACAGATGATTCACATAGCCCGGCGCCCCCATCTGTAATCGTTGCGCGATCCATTTC
>DATEGR010000399.1:0-27628 GCA_035279985.1 Verrucomicrobiia bacterium | reverse complement strand
ACCCTGGAACGCTCTTTCCACCTGACTTGAAGAGTTAAACCGCCATTGTGCTAAAAAAAAAATCCGGTTACACGTTTCTCCTGTTCGGTATTGGTCTGCTCGCTGTTTGCGGTCAGACCAGCAGCGGCCAATTTCAGAATCCGTTCAATCCCGGGCCAGACCCGTATTGCGACTTCTTTGAAGGCAACTATTATCTCACTACGACGCAGAGATTTTGCGTCAGCCGGAAGCCACATACAGGAATAGGCCGGGAAACGGGGTGGCGCGTCAGGTTTGCAGGACGGGACGTGCCTTGGCCCTGCCTTTGATGAATTGTTTCGCCTCATCCAAACAGGTACGCACCGCTTCGGCCAGTGTTTCCACACTGAAGGGTTTGGCGAGAAACCGGATGTTTTTGGCGGCACCAGAACCGAGGCCGCTGACATCGGCGCTGTGCCCGCTCATGTAAATAGCCTTCAAGTCCGGTTTTTCGGCCTGTAGAGCACTGGCCAGTTTCCAGCCGGAAACGCCGTCCGGCATGACGAGGTCAGTCAGCAGCAGGTCGATCTGATCCAGGCGGGCAGACCAGGCGCGGAGGGCTTTGGCCCCGGAACATTCCGCAAAGACCCGGTAGCCGAGTTGTTGCAGGGAGAGACAAAACAGTTCGCGCAAAGTCGCCTCATCCTCCACGATAAGAATGGTTTCGCCGCCACCGCGCGGTGGCCGGACGGGCGGCGATAATTCGACGGGAACAATCGGGAGCGAAGACGCCGGGAAATAGACTTTGAACGAAGTGCCTTTACCCAGGCGGCTCGAGACCTCAATCCAGCCTTCATGCTGTTTGACGATGCCATAAACGCTGGCCAATCCCAGTCCCGTGCCTTTGCCGACATCCTTGGTTGTAAAAAACGGCTCAAAGAGGCGGGGCATGTGCTCGGGCGCGATACCGCAACCCGTATCGGTGACGGACAAACAAACATGGGGGCCGGGCCGGGCTTCGGGGTGATGACGGACATGCGCACTATCCACGTCGCATAACGACGTGGACAGGGTAAGCTGGCCGCCGTGGGGCATGGCATCCCGCGCGTTGGCCGCGAGGTTAATCAGAACCTGCTCCAGCATGTTGGGGTCGGCCGTGGTGGAAACATTGCCGGACAAGCACTGTGTTTTCAGCGCGATGCTTTCCCCGACCAGTTGTTGCAACATGTGACCCGTGCTGCCGACGATTTCATTCAGGTCCAGCGGCCTGGGTTGGAACAGCTGGCGCCGGCTAAAGGCGAGTAATTGCCGGGTGAGCAGGGCGGCGCGATCCGTGGCCTTGCCAATCGCGGTCAGGCCGGGTACGCGTTTTTCAGCCGGGCAGTTCTCGTCCAGCAACACACAAACATAGCCTTTGATGATGGTGAGCAGATTATTGAAATCGTGCGCCACGCCGCCGGCCAGCTGGCCGAACGCTTCCATCTTTTGCGATTGGCGGAGCTGTTCTTCCAGCTGTTTGCGCTCGGTGATGTCGGTCCAGCAACCGATGATTTCAACCGGCTGCTGCGCCTCGTCGCGCAACAATTGAAAGTCGTCGCGTACCCAGCGGACAGTGTTGTCTGCGCGGCGGATGCGGTATTGCAGGCTCACATGATTTTGCGCGAGCAAGGTTTTCAGGCTGTCCGCCACGATGGAACGGTCCGACTCCTCAACACAATTGCCTTCGGGCGTTTGCTGATACCAGTCCTGGATTTTCCGACCGGTAAAATTTGCGAAATTGTCGCTGATCCACGACGGGATCAGGCGGCCGGCGTCGAATTTGAGTGAATACAGAACCGCCGGGCTTTTGGAAAGGAAATGCCTGAGTTTTTCCTGTGCCTCGCGTAATTGTTTATTGGAAGTTTGCAGTTCCTGCGTGCGCTCGCCGATGACAGACTCCAGGTCCTGGACTTTCAGTCGCGTTTGTTGCAGCAGACTCCATTTTTTTACCAACGCGTTGGCCAATTGCAGCACTTCGATGGCGTCAAAAGGTTTTTTGAGAATGACCATCTGGTCCGTGGCACCGATCCGGGCGCACAGCTCTTTCCAGGAATAATCCGAATAAGCGGTGCAGAGGATGATCTGCAGGTCGGGATCGACCCGCCAGAGTTGGACAATGGTTTCGATACCGTCCCAACCCGGTGGCATCCGCACGTCGACGAACGCCATCGCAAAGGGGCGGCCGGCCGTCACTGCGGCCCGCACCGTTGCCAGCGCCTCCTCGCCCTGGAAGGCGGAAGCCAGTTCAAAATCCTGTTCGTTGCCGCCCCCGGTTTCCGAAGGCCCAAAAAGGCTGGCCTCGGCGCTTTCAAGGTCGTTTCCAGCCGGATTGCTTCGAACCAGGATTTTTTTGAAATCATCGTGAATCGCCGGACTGTCGTCCACGATCAGAATACGGCGATTGCGGGCCGGGGATTCAACTTTCATAAGTTTGGTGCCTGGGTTTCAAGGGCAATTCCAGGGTGAAGGTCGCGCCTTTGTCCGGCCCGTCGCTGTGCGCGAGCAAGGCGCCGCCCAGTTCCCGCGCGGCCAGGGCGCCGCTGTGCAGCCCGAAACCGTGTCCGCCCTTTTTCCGTGTGGTGAAACCGTGATTGAAGATTTTTTTGATGTTCTCCACGGAGATGCCGATGCCGTTGTCACCGACGGCGACGCGGATGCGATCGTCACCGTTGGACACCCGTACGGTCACCAGCCGTTTTTCCCGGCGGGAATCCATGCACGCATGCTTGGCGTTGGAGGTCAGGTTAAGCAGGATTTGCAATACTTTGTGCTTGTCCACGGAAATCTCCGGCAGGTTGGGCTGGTATTCGCGCTGGATACTGACGCCATGTTCGTCCAGATCGGCTTTATGGATGCGCAATAAATCCTCGACCAGATCGATGACCCGGACCTTTTCCGCCACGCCGGAGACCCTGCCATAGTCCTGTTGGGTTGCCACGATTTGCTTGATGTGTTCGATCTTGGTCTTGACGAAATCCATTTCCTGCAACAACAGGCCCTGTTCGTTGGACAGATATTTCCCGAGTTGCATGAGAAAATTCGGCAACTGTTTTCCCCGGGGATCGTTGGTGATAAAATTCCCCAAATCGGAGCTGTTTTGCTGCAGGAGCCGGACGGCGTCATTCAGGCGGTTGATCTTGAGTTCCTGCAAATGGCCGGCCACGAGGTTGGCGGAGACATTCACGCTATTCAGCACATTGCCGACGTTGTGGAGCACACCGGTGGCCACGTCGGACATGCCGGCCTGCCGGGAGACGATCAGCATTTCCTTGTGAGTCTTCTCCGCCTCCCGCTGCATCCGCGTCCTTTCCTCCACTTCGGCCTTGAGGCGTTCGGCCGTCTGCCGCAGTTCGCCGTTCACCTTGGTCAGTTCCGCCGTCTGCTCCCGGATTCTGGTTTCGAGTTCCAACCGGGCCTCCTCGCGGACCGATTCCGCCCGCAGACGTTCCCGCAAGAGGACCTCCAGTTGCACCATGCCGGCGAGCAACATCAAGGCGATCACGCTGAAAATGATGTCGACCTTGATGCCGAACTGGAAACTGGTCTGGAAAAGAAACACGCGCAGCAGCGCCAACACGGAAAAGGCACAAACGAGCGACCAACCCACCCGCGCCGCGCCGAAGCGACGGGTCAGCCAAAACCCATAACCGAGTACCGCACATTGCAGAAACCCGGACATCAGGTTGATGACGGAGGCATAGTTCATGGCCATTTATCAGCGAACGGGCTGAAGCCCAGGACGGTGGCCAGGACGGCGTTGCGGATGCCAATGGCGATCAAATCCCGACCCGGTCGTCGTGCCGGATTTGTGTCGTTTAAAGGGTATAATTCCATAATCCATATGGGCAATTTTAGCAGAACTTGTGCCGCCCGAAGGCAATAATTATCCTGCCGGATTGCAGAAAATCCTGAATCGGAAGCCCTTTTATCGGGCGAGCTGACGGTGCAAGCCTCGATGCCTGCATACGCGAAATCAGATATCGGGCTGCTTTATTATCAGAAGAGTTCCATCACGCCCTTTAATACAAGACTGTGGTGTCGGCAAAAGAACGCCCCTCCCGACCGGCAACGGACTTTGTCCGGGTTTAATCGCCCTGGGGCGCGTCGACTTTCGAAGCCTTGGTACGATTGCAGAAGAGCCCAAAAACTCATTCCACCGGCCCGAAAACAGTCCTGGAACGGAACCTGCCGCATTTCGGTGGTGACGATTGCGTCAGTGAACCATTCACACCGCGACTGCCAGCGCGGCGTTTTCTTCTGCGGTGGGCCGGTCCCGCTCTTCCATCTTTGCCCGTAATTTCTTCAGCGCCTGCTCCTGAATCTGCCGGATGCGTTCGCGTGTGACGCCCAAATGCGCGCCGACTTCCTCCAACGTTCTTTGGGTGCCGTCCTTCAATCCAAAACGCATGGCCAGAATCTTGTTTTCGCGCTGATCCAGCGTGCCCAGAACTTCCCGCACTAATTGGGTGTCGGTCTCCTGAACGAGCCGGTCGAACGGCGCCGCGGCATTGGGATCTGCCACAATTTCCGCGACGCGCTCCGACGCGTCGTCGCCAATCGGCGCATCGAGCGAAACCGGTGCCTTGGACGCCTGGCGATATTGCCGGATGCGCCGGGGATCAAGATCCAGTTCATGCGCCAGTTCTTCGTCGGTCGGGTCACGGTCAAAAACTCCGCGCAACTTCACCTCGGCCCGTCGGATATGGGCCACTTTATCCACCACATGCACGGGCAGGCGGATGGTCTTGCCCTGATTGGCCAGCGCGCGCTTGATGCTCTGCTTGATCCACCAGGAGGCATACGTGGAAAGCTTGGCCCCCTTCCGGGGGTCGAATCGCTCGACGCCTTTCATCAAGCCGATATTGCCTTCGTTGATGAGGTCAAGCAACGGCAAGCCCATGCCTTCATAGTCATGGGCAATTTTCACCACCAGCCGCAGGTTGGCCTTGATCATCTGTTCGCGCGCCCGTTTGTCACCCCGTCGGATCCGTTTCGCGAGCGCGATTTCTTCCGCCGGCGTGAGCAGTTTTACCTGGCCGATTTCGCGGAGATAAAGCTGCAGGACATCGCCATGCGGCAAATCCGATGACGCCGGTTCCGCGGGCTTCAATTCCCTGGCCGGCAGCGCAGGCTGGGGAAGCATGGCGGCTCTCGAGAGCACCGGGTTATGGCCCAGACGCGGCACGATCGCACGGATGCCGCGTGACGCAGGCCGTGTGGTTCCGCGCCGGTTGGTTCGTTTAAACGTTGTCTTCATCTCCTTCTCCTGGTTTTTACGCCTTGACCGCCAGCCCTTTCAGGTTGGATAGAATTGTTTTCTTGCTCACCACCCCCACCGTTTGATTGCGCAATTCGCCATCAGCAAAGTAAAGCAATGTCGGAATGGACCGGATGCCAAAGCGCGCGGCCAAAGCCGGATGGTCGTCCACATTGACCTTGGTGACCTTGACTTCGCTGTTTTGTTCGGCGGCAATTTCCTCAAGCACGGGCGCGAGCATTTTGCAGGGCCCGCACCACCCGGCCCAAAAATCCACCAGCACCGGCTGGCTGGATTTCAGGACTTCGGCCTCGAAATTCGCCTCGTTGATTTCAATCGTGGGTTTCATCATTCAACTCCGGATTGACGGTTGTTTCAGTGTTCAGCAGGCGCCGGCCATCGGTCGACCTGGCGGCCCCAATCGCGCGCGGAGCCGCTGCAAAGATTGCAACTTATCCCAGGCAGCGACCGCTTGAACCTTCTCCGTCGCGAGCGCCGGAAAAACGAGATGCGGATACATCGTTTGCCACGCCATCGCCTCGGCTTCATTGAGCGCCAGCCGGAGCAGGTGCTCAGGCGCTTTGAGAGTTCGGCGTGATTCGTTGAAAATCATCTCCCGGGCCGTGGTAATCCGCGCCAGGACCTTCCGGCACGACGCCAGGCAATTCCTTTTGAAGGCGGTCATGCCTGGTTCATGGTTCCCACTTTGATTTGCATTGTGCCTTTTCATATCTTCCTGTCTTTTCCACTATATGTAACAACTTATGTTACATAGTCGTTCAAAAAAATCCCGTGTCAAACGACTTTTTTGGGAGTTCAGGCGCCGGAGGCCTTCACCGCGGTGATCACATCCGCCAGACTGGTTTTCTCCAGGTCGCGTTCCATGGCTTTCTCGGCTGACGCAAAAATCCGGTCCAACTCCTTGCGGATGCAATGGCCTACGGGGCAAGCGGTGTTGGGTTTTCGTGCTGGCGTACCGAAAGGCTCAGCTTCTTCAACTGCCCGATATACTTCAGCAAGATTAATGCGGCCGGGCGAACGGTTCAATCGGGAACCGGACCCGGCCCCCTTGCACGTGTCCACCAGTCTGGCTTGTTGCAGGGAGAGCAGGAGCCGCCGGATAATGACCGGGTTGGTATTGACGCTGCCGGCCAGAAAAGCCGAGGTGACCCGGTCGCCTTCCTTGTAAGCGAGGACGGCCAGCACGTGAACGGCCATGGCAAAACGACAACTGGTTCTCATAACTTGTGATTAATAAGTAACCGCAGAGATTACATCTGTCAATGATAACTGTCGACCGCGCGCGAACGGGTGGGTCAGGGAGTGGAGCTCAATGCTTTCAAAGCGGGCCTGGAAAAAACAGTGTCAAACTGTTCTTTGGCGTCGGACGGCAGTTTCCCGGCCTTGACCAGCCGTTCCGTGGTCTTCCGGTAAAAGGCGGTGTCGGTCATGGGCAGAGCCACGGGGGAAATCTCCATCCCCGACTGGCTGGCTTCCAGAAAACGGCAAAAACTCAGGATCGAATGGGCTTCGCCCGCGAGTGGCATCCGGCCCCGGGCCAAATCTTCCGCCAGCATTTGCGCCTCGCGTTTCACGACCGCGACAATCGCCTCGGCCGGTATTCCGTCAATCATCCTCGAAAATGGATGGAATAGATGAATACCCATAAACTCTAATCTCGCTCATTAGAGCAGTAACCGTTCCCTGAACCTCTGTCAAGGGGCCGACCGTTAATTGTCCCGGAAACTGGAGGTTTTGACGCCTTTGTTGTCGGGCCTTTCCCGAAATGGCAATGAAAAACCGGCACAAAATTTACCAGGGTGGAACGGGCGGAGCCAACTGGGCGGATCTGGACAGGGGACACGCTACCAATCTTTGATTGGGCGTTGCTCGTTCGGGGGCGGGGCTTGCGGTTTCAATTGAAGGAACTGTTCGTCACCTTTTTGCGCATCCAACAATCGTTTCGCTGCTTCCGGGGTCATTTGCCCGGCAGCCAACGGCTGGTCCGGTTGATCCTGATTTCCCTGGCTTTCGGTACTTGGTTTCCGGTCGGGCGCTTGCGGTTGCCGCTGATTTTGCGGTTTGGCGTTTTGTTGATCGGACTGGTTCTGTTCGTTCTGGTTTTGCGGCTGCGAATTTGGTTGCGACGATGGCTGATTCTGCTGCTTGTTCTGCGATGGTTTAGGTTGCGATTGATTCTGTTGCGGCTGCGGGTTCTGATTTTGTTGCGATTGGTTGTTCTGCGATTGTTGCCGGCTTTGTTGCTTCAACAGTTCATACAGCTTCTTGAGCTTCACATCCCCGGGATACTGTTTCAGCCCGGTTTCCACCGATTCCAGCGCCTGGGGGACGTTGTTGGAAATATAGGAGTGCGCGCCGCGGTTGAAAAAATCATCAGCGGATTGGGCGCGCGCTGCCTGCCCGGCCAGCAGCAGGCTAACGCTGAGGGGAAGTAACAATCGCATCAATGTCCTTTAATTTTTTGATGTAGTCCTGGAATTTTTTGGCCGCGATTTGATTCTGGGCCAGACTTTCCATGATCTCCAGAGCACGGTGATATTCATTGCGCCGGACGGCGTCATCGGCTGCCAGCTTGGCCCGGCGCATGGCTTCACGAAGCTCGGCAATCAAGCCGATCTGGTGCTTCACGAAAGCCAGATTATAGGCAACATCGGCGTCGTTCGTGTTCAATTCCGCCGCGTGCTCATAATTCTTGACCGCCTGTTGCCAGCGTTCCTCGACCGAATTCAAGCCTTCCGCGTCCGGCTCGAACTTCATTTCGCCCAGGCGATACAGCGTGTTGCCCAGATTGTAATACGCCTGTTGTTGCAGGTTTAACTCCGGCGACAAGGTCGCCATCTGAAAATGGTTCAATGCCTCGTCGTAATTCGTCGCGCGATAGGCCGCCGCCCCGGCATTGAAGACCAGCCGCAAGTCATTGGTGTGAATTTGGGCCAGTCGCTCAAATTCCTGCAGAGCGTTCGTGTAGTTGCCGAGGTGGTACTCGCGCAACGCGGACGAGGGCGAGGCCTGGGCGGCGACCGGCAGCAACAAAATTCCAATGAATGCCGCAACCACCGGCGCTGCGACTTTGGCCTGCGGACTTTGGACGGTGGACTTTTTCCGTTCCGGCAACAACATTTCCGCGAGCAACAACAAAACTGCCATGGCCAGCGGCCACTGGTACTGCTCGTGATAACGGCGCACGAGTCGTTCTTCACCTTCCGATTTCGGCAACGGAGCCAGGCCGCGGTCGTAGAGCATGGCCATCGTGTTCGCCCCGCGCAGCGGCAGATAAAAACCTCCCGTGACGGAACCAATCTGCCGGAGCAGCGTTTCGTTCAGGTGCGATTTCACCACATTGCCATCCGGGTCCCGGACGTAATCCGAGTTGCCATTCGCGTCGGTTACCCGCAACAGGGTCCCTTCCGCCGTTCCGATGCCGATGGTGAAAATTTTCAGACCCGCCTTGGCCGCGCCTCGGGCGGCGGCGAGCGCCTCGCCGGAATTGATGTTGTCCTCGCCATCCGTGATCAGCACCAGCACCTTGAAGTGGTCGCCTTCCTTGAAGGCCGCTTGCGCAGTCCGGATGGCGGTGGCCAGGGAGGTGCCGCCGAGGGGCAGGGTGTTTACGCTCAGATTCTGCACGCATTGTTGAAAGGCCGTGTTATCGAACGTCAGCGGGCATTCCAAAAACGCGTCCCCGGCAAACGCCACCAGGCCGAGCCGGTCCGGCTTCGCCCGCTGCATCAAATCCAGCGCGGCGAGTTTGGCGCGTTCCAGCCGGTCGGGCGCAATGTCCTCGGCCAGCATGCTTTTGGAGGTGTCAATCGCCACCACGATGTCCAGACCGCGCCGTTCAATCTTTTGCAAATCGAATCCGTACTGTGGCCGCGCCAGCGCCACGATCAGCAGCGTCACGGACAAAATCAAACAACCGAACCGGATCTTGCGGCGCGCCGGGGAAAAACCGACCGTCAGCGCCGATAACAACCGAGTCTGAATGAATTGCGTCAGCAACCGTTGCCGCGCCCGCGACGCCCACCAAAAGAACAGCGCCAGGGCCGGCGTTATCACCAGCAGCAGCCAGAGCAAATGTGGAGCAGCAAATTGCATCTTCAAATCGTAAATCGTAAATCGTAAATCGTAAATTTCACGGCAATTTCCTGAAGACCGTTTCTCCCAGCGTAATTTCCAGGATCAGCAACACGAGGCCACACGCCACCGCCCACGGGAACAACTCCCGGTATTCCGTGAATTTGTTGATGACTTCCTCCGTTTTTTCGAGCTTGTTGATTTCGGCATAGATCTGCTGAAACCGCTCCGCCGTGTCGGCGCGGTAGTATTGGCCGTTCGTGATCTCTGCGATTTGTTTCAACGTGGTCTCATCCACGTCCACCGGCTCGTTCCGATAAATGGTCTCGCCCGTGAAGGGATTTTTGCCGACCGGCATCGGCGCGATGCCGTTCTTGCTGACGCCGATGGTATAGACCTTCACACCCAGTGCCCGCGCTGCCTGCGCCGCCGTGAGCGGATCAACATCGCCCGAATTGTTCTGGCCGTCGGTCATGAGAATGACGATTTTGCTTTTGGCCTGAACCGCGCGCAATTGGTTGAGTGCCGTGGTCAAGCCGTCGCCGATGGCCGTGGCGTTGGGATTGATGGCGCCGATGCTCAGCCGGTCCAAATCTTCAATCAGGAAATCGTGATCCAGCGTCAAGGGCGTGCCGATGTACGCCTGCGTGGCGAACAGGACCAGTCCGATGCGATCGTCGGGCCGCTTGTCAATAAAGCCTTCCAAAATGGAACGCGCCATGTTGAAACGGTTGACGCGTCGGCCGTTCACCACGAAATCCTCTGAGACCATGCTGCCGGACATGTCGAAGGCCACCATGATGTCAATGCCGCTGGCTTTCACCGTCGTCTGACTTTTCATCAAACGCGGCTGCGCCAGTGCGATGATAAACAACGCCAGCACCAGCCAGCGCAATGCCGCCAGAAACGCCCCGGCCCGCGACCGGCGCACGCGGGTCAATCCTTCCACCAGCCGCACGGACGAATACAGAAAGGCCGGCGGTTGGCCGCGCCGCCCCTTCAGCCACGCCAGCAGCGGTAGCAGCAACAGCAGCAGCAACAGATATGGATGGGCAAAGGTCATGCCGGCGCCAATTGACTCTGGATTGTGGACTCAGGACTTCGGAGTTCTTTTGGTTCGGTTTCCTCGACCAGCCGGACGGCCGAACCATGCAGTTCGCGCAATTCCGGCTCGCCCGGTTCGTATTTGGCGAATTTCACGAGGTCGCAGCTTTCCAGGAATTTGCCCAGGCTCTCCTTTTGTTCCGACACCAGCAAGTCCGTCGTGCTCAATTCCCTCAGAAATTCCTCGGTGGTGCGTTCGGGCGCATGAAAATCAAATTGCTCTTCGAGATAAGAGCGGATCGTGTCGGAGACCAGGATGCAAAACGGTTTGGGCTGCGCGATGAGGACGAGCGCTTCCGCCAATTTTTGTTTCGCCCGAACATGCGCCGGCACCGGCGGCTCCAGTGGAATCTGTGAACGCCGTTTTTGCCAGTACCGCCAGGCAAAATACAAAATGGCCAGAACCGCCAGGAGGCCCAGCGCCCACCCGACCCATTCCCAGACGTTCGGGATGGGTACCGGCGGCTTGATGTCGCGGATGTCTTGTACGCTGGAGGCCGGTGGATTCGTGATCATAAGTCAGTGGTCACACCCGCCCTCACCCCGGCCCGCTCCCCCGGGGAGAGGGAGCAGTAATTGTGCAGTTCTCATAGCGCGAAAATCCATCGCGTTCATCCCGTTGGCTGATTCTCCAGGCAAAATAGCGTGCGAAAACCACACTGATTGCGCAGCCCTTGGGGCCGGCGAATGGTTCTCCCGCTCCCGGGGAAAAGAGCCGGGGTAAGGGCGGACCTTCAACTTTTCAATGCTCATTGCATTCACCCTCGCAACCTCCGCTTCTCGCGCGCTTCGAAGAACCGCCCCAGCGCCGCCCCGTACGGTTCGTCAGTACGCAATTGAATGGAGTCAATGCCCGACGACCGCAGTTGCCGGGCGACCTCGACATATTGTTTTTCCTGACGTAGCGCGAACGCGTCGCGACTCGCTGCCGGCGCGGTGTTGAGTTCCACGATTTCGCCCGTTTCGGCGTCTTCCAATATTAATCGGCCCAGCGCCGGCAATTCCATTTCGTAACGGTCCGCGATGTGGACGGCCACGACATCATGCCGCCGGTTCGCCATCCGCAAGGCGATTTGCGTTTGTGGCGGCAGTGCCCCGGTGTAGTGTCGCACGTGCTCGCGCGACAGTCGGCCGGGGACAGCCGACGCTACATCACCCGAATTCAAAAAATCCGAAATCACCACCGCAATGGCCTTGTGCGGCAACACGCGGCCCATGAATTCCAGCGCGTGGGCCAGATCCGTTCCGCGCCGCTTCGGTTCAAAATACAAAACCTCGCGGATGACGCGCAGCACGTGGCCACGGCCCTTCCGCGGCGGAACAAATTTCTCGACTTCATCGGTGAACAGCAGCAGACCGACCTTGTCGTTGTTGCGGATGGCGGAAAAGGCGAGCACGGAGGCAATTTCGGCGGCCAGTTCGCGTTTGGACTGTTCGCGGGATCCGAACAGGCCGGAACCGCTTACGTCCACCACCAGCATCACCGTCAGTTCGCGTTCCTCGACGAATTTCTTGATGAACGGGTGATTCATCCGCGCCGTGACGTTCCAGTCAATCGCCCGCACGTCGTCGCCGGGCTGGTATTCACGCACCTCGTCGAAGTTCATGCCCTGGCCCTTGAAGACGCTGTGGTACTGGCCCGCGAGCGTCTCGGTCACGAGCCGGTTCGTGCGAATCTCGATCTGCCGGATTTTTTTGAGGATTTCGCGGGGAATCATGCGCTTGCAAAATGCTTTTGGCCGATTAAGTTTAATGCCATGAGCAGGACAGAAATTCTCGAAGAACTGCGCCGAATGCCCGAAGCCGAACGACGCGAACTGGTCGAAACCATCGAACGGGAATTTGGCGATTTCGACGACGAGCTCACGCCGGAGCAAAAGGCCGAACTGGACCGCCGAGCCGAAGAATTTCGTGAAAATCCGCACGGCGGAATCCCGTTTGAACAAGTCCGCAAAGAAGCCCGCAAACGCTTTGGCTGGAAATGAAGCGGGTGCGGCTCAAATCGCCCGCCGACCTGGACTATCTTCAAGCTCTGGAATTTTATGAGGAACGACAACCGGGCCTGGGGCAGATATTTGATGCTGAACTTCTGGCGCTGTTTGAGCGCATTCGACAGAATCCGGAATTTTTCCAAAAAGAGACCGACCTTGTCCGCAAGGCGCGGATGCCCCGGTTCAAATACCGGATTTACTTCACGGTGGAGGGCGATGAAATCGGTGTGCTGGCCATCTGGCATCCCAGCCGGAATCCAAACACGCTGCGCCGTCGATTCCAATGACGCGCCCACAAGCGTTTCGGTCACGAGCCGGTTCGTGCGAATCTCGATCTGCCGGATTTTTTTGAGAATTTCCCGCGGGATCATACACCTGCAAAAAACTGAATGGCCGGTAAATTTAATTCCATGAGTTCGGAAATGGTCTTCAAAGAAGCCCGCGCCCTTCCGCTCGCGGAACAAATTGAATTGTGCCGCAATCTTTGGGACGAAATCGTGGAATCAAAGGAACTCACGCCTGGCGAAGCCGCACTGATTGACCAGCGCCTCCATGACCATCTCAATAATCCCAACGACGTTGTTTCGTGGGAAGAAGTCAAAAAGAAGCTCGACGCGAAATATCGCAAATGAAACGCCGCCTCGTCCTTCGACGTGTCGCGGAAAAGGAATTTGACAATTCCATTGCCTGGTATGAAAGCCGGGGTGAAGGTTTGGGCCGCGAATTTCGAGCCGCCATCGAGCAATACTTGGAGCGCATCGCGGATAATCCCGAAAGGTTTCCGAAAATCAGAGGAGAGCATAAGGATGATTTCGCACTTGCGAAGCGTGTTCTTTCGAGAAAGGAGCGCGAAGACAATTAAATAGAAATTTTGCTCCGCGAATTACTATGAAAAGCGGAATACCAATTACGAGAGCGGAAATGATAATTTCTATCACCAACATAGCTGCTCAAATAGCATCACGGCACCGGCAGTTCATCAAAAATTTTCTGCACCACCGTTTCGCTGGTTTTCTCCTCGGCCTCGGCTTCGTAGGTGATGGCCACGCGGTGACGCAACACGTCCATGCCGATGCTTTTCACGTCCTGTGGTGTCACGTAACCACGGCCTTTCAAAAACGCGTACGCCTTGGATGCCAGCGTCAGGTTGATGGTCGCGCGCGGTGACGCGCCGAGCTGGATGAAATCCTTCACCGCGATTTTGTAGTGGTCGGGGTCGCGCGTGGCACAGACCAAATCCACGATGTAATCCTTTACCTTGTCGTCCACGTAGATGTCGTTGATGACTTCGCGCGCCTTGAGAATTTGTTGCGGTTCCACCACCGCGTGTGTCGTCGGGGTACCGGAAGTCTTGGCCATCATTTCCAAAATCTTCCGCTCTTCGTCGCGCGACGGATAGCCGATTTTCAGTTTCAACATGAACCGGTCCACCTGCGCTTCGGGCAACGGATAGGTGCCTTCCTGTTCAATGGGATTCTGGGTGGCAAGGACCAGAAACGGTTCCTCCAGTTTGAACGTCTGTTCGCCAATGGTGACCTGTTTTTCCTGCATCGCTTCCAGCAGCGCGCTCTGCACCTTGGCCGGCGCGCGGTTGATTTCGTCGGCCAGAATCAGGTTGGCAAAAATCGGCCCTTTGCGCGTGCTGAAGCCGCCGGATTGCGGATTGTAAATCTGCGTGCCGATGACATCGGCGGGCAGCATGTCGGGCGTGAATTGCAGCCGCGCGAACTTGACGTTGATGCAGGCGGCGAGCGATTTGACCGACAACGTCTTGGCCAGACCGGGCACGCCTTCGAGCAACACGTGGCCGTTGGCGAGCAGGCCGATGACGAGTCGTTCAACCAGATATTGCTGGCCGACAATGACTTTGCCGAGCTCATTGAATAGGGGATGGGTGAAGGCGCTGGCTTCTTTGACGGTTTCGTTGATGGCAGAGATACCTGTGTTCATGTTTTTTAAATTTTTCCAGTGAACGAAAATGTGACAACAAGTTGCTTGGTGCGTTCAACCGAAATTTATCCGGTGGGCGAGACTGCCGGCGAGCCGTCTCGATAATTGTTCCGGCTCGCGAGGACGCTCGCCCCACCATGAAAACCTTTACGCACCCGGCACAACTTCCACCTGCTTCGCCGGCACCCAGCCGATTTTCCCGGAGCCATCGGCCACCTGGAACCAGTCGTTGCGCTGACCGAACACGCGTAATTCCGCGCCGTTCTGCACCTTGAACGCGTCCTGTGCCTCGGCAAATGGCCCGCTGCGCGCCGATGCTTCCGCTTCAATGACTACCGCGGTCGGTTTCGAAAAATGAAACGTCGCCACCCCCCCCAGTCCGGCACATGACAAAATCGTCAGGATGATAATACCCGATGTCAGGCCGCGCAGCCGCGGGCGCCAGGCAGGTTGAATCTGCCTCAAAGCCAACACGATGAACGTCAGCCAGAAAGCGCCGGTGGCCAGAACCGTCCATTCATCGAGCGACAAGGTGCCGAGCCAATCCTCCCAGCGGCTTTGGCGCAACGTCGGGCCGGCGACCTGATTGCGCACGAACTCCAGGTTCGCCCGTACTTCGTCATCACGCGGCGCCAGCAATTCCGCCCGCCGATAGGCGGCGATGGCGCGGCCCGGTTGTCCAAGCTTGAATTCCGCGTTGCCGTAATTGAACCAAAGCGCCGGGGACACCGCGCCGGATTGCAGAATCATTTCGTAAGCAGCGGCCGCCGGGGCGAACTTGCCCTCGGCGTAAAGCTTGTTCGCCGCGTTAAAGTCAGCCGAAACGTCCGCCGCAACAACCTTTCCGGCGCAGAGGAGCGCGAGCACAACCAAAATCCGGTAGCAGCCGACGTGAGTCGGCTCATTCTTTGTCTTAATTGGAGCGAACTGACGTTCGCTGCTACCGGATCGGAATTTCATGCCTTCAACTCCTGGAGTCCGTCGATGACCTTTTCGAATTGCCCGACGACTGAATTCAATTCCGCGCTTCCGCGAATAGGCGCATAACGCGCCTGGTTGCAAAGCTGGAACAGTTCGCGCAAGCCGCTTAATACCGGCTCCGGCGTACCAAGTGGTAACAACCGATCTTCAATCACCGCTTCGGTGATGGACGACGCCGGCAAATCGAGCCGTTCGCCCAGTTGCTCCTGCAACAGGCGGAACACTGTGGCGAAAAATTCGTCGGAATTGTTCTCCCTAGCCAGCCGGCGCAAATCATTCAGGCCATCATGGACCCGTTGCGCGACCTGCCGTTGCCGCCGCAGCCGCGGATTGTTGGCCAGACTGTCCTTACGTTTGCGCCAGACAAAGGCCACGAGCCACGCCAGAACCGGCAAAGTTTGCACAGCGAGAAACGCCGGCCGCGCCACCAGCGGCGGCCCGACCTGGGCCAGCGCACCCAGGTCGTCCTTGATGGACAAAATGTCCTCCGGCCGGGCCGGGCTTTGTGGATTGGCGGGTTGAACGCCCGCAATGGTCGGCGCAGGCGTCGTCCCGGCAGATCGAACCGCCAGCGCCACCGGCGGTTCACTGAGCGTGCGATAATTGCCCGCATCCGGATCAAAATAGCTGAAAGCAAAAGGCGGCAACTCATGGACATCTGAGTTCTGCGGCGCAACAATTTGTTCAAACGTCCTGGTGCCCTGCAATCCGAGCGGGTCGGCCGTCTCCACCCTGGAGGTGGGTGGATAAATAGTGAAGTCATGCCATGCCGACTGGTTCGGCAACGTCAGCGAGCCAAGATCGCCTCGGCCGGAAATCTGGATGCGCACGGTGATGGGATCGCCAACGGCCACGTTCGTCGGCCCGGCGGTGACGGTCATGGTGTATTGGCCAATCGCGCCGTTGAAATTTGTCGGCGCGTTCCCGGTGGGCAGCGGCAGAGACGGAACATTTACGGTTTCGGTGGCCAGCGAGATTTGCTTCTGCGCCCCGCCGATGTTTCCGAAGGGATCACGAATGCCGAATTGCTGAAAAAACGGATCATTGGATTGGTTCGGGGAGGCGATCAGCAGGGTCATGTTCGCCGTCAACGGTCCAACGCTCAACGTGCCGGTCCGGGTGGCGGTCAAGGCCATGGCAACCGGCACGACGGTGTAAACCCGGTTGCCGATTTGCGCCCGCCGCGCCTGTTCCTCATGCAGTTTGCCCACGGTAAAACCATCGGCGGGCGTGCCGGTGAATTGAAAATTGCCAAAATTACGCACGTCGTCGCGCAGGTAAATCTCCACGTTGGCGGCGACGGCTTCGCCCACGTAAACCTTGTCCTCGGGCAATGTGAGTTTCATGAAGGCAACCTGCGAACCGGAATTGATTTGCGACGCTGACGCCGCGCTGGGTTGGGCCACCCTCAATCGCAATGGCTGGCTGGTCAGCGCCTGTCCGTTCACGTCGGCAACGATGGCGGGAATGACAAATTCACCCGTCCGCTGCGGTGTGACCGAAAAGGCGACCGTGACCGTCGAACTCATCGCGCCGTTCACCCAGCTCACATTCTGTGAAGTGCCGGCCTGGCTGATTTGCAGGCCGGAAACGCTCGGAGTCGGCACGGTTCGGGGTGAGCCACCTTCAAACGCCAGCGACAAGGTTGTGCTTTGGCCCAGCGTGAGGGTATCGTTGTCCAGCGACGCGGTGAAACTTGCCGCGCACACCGGCATGGCGCCCAGCCACAACAGGAGAAGACAAAAACCAGCGGCGACCGGCACCAAACTTAATCTGCGGTCGCGCCAACGGAGATAACTTTTCCATCGTAAACGTTCCATTCCAAACACTTTACGTCTCGAAACCATCTGTCCCCATTTTGCAATCGCTCGTCCACAATGGTTCATTTCAGACAATAGAAAAGACAATTCACACCCCAAAACGTTCACCATGGGAGCGAGTTCAACGCCAACAAGCATTCCGACTTCATCATCATTAACCATTTACGCCGGTCGGGCATGGTGCCAATTGCAACGCCGCTCGACAAAACTTTTTTCCCGCGCCATCCTGCTGCGGCATGGCATTTGAATCAGATTCACCGCTCGACCGCCTTTGGCAGGAATACGGCCGGCCGTTTGAGCAATGGGACGACCTCACACTCGCGCGCTGGCTGGCACAAACCCTGGGCCAGCTCGAAGGCCGGGCGTGGCGATTGTCGCATCCGCTGGTTGGCGCGTACCGGCTGGGGGCGCAGCTGGCGCATAACCGGCAAATCTGGTTCAAGCGCCTGGCCACGCCGCCGGCCGCCTACACGGAATCACCGTGCTGCCGCGCACCGTTTCTGCCATTGCTCACCCGCGACGCGCGCGAATCCGGCCTCATCTGCCAGCATTGCAACGAAACGCTCGTGCCGTTCGACGAAATTGCCGCCGAAGTCCGGCCCGCGCTGGACGCGTGGGCGAAAGAGTACGAACCCGTCCACGCCGTCGCGCACTGGGATGACCGCCAGCGCCGCCGGGTCAGCAATTATGACGCCGCCTACGAAAACGCGGCGAAGGAAGCCGAGCAGTTTCTTGCGCGCGCCGGCCGCGAACTGGCGCCGCAGTTGCTCAATCTTTATCCGGCCATCGTCTGGGAAGACCAGGACGAATGCCTTGAAGTGCGGCCCGAAGACGTGGCCCAGTAATTTATGATTTCCCTGACTCACCCCTGCGACGGAAAAATCATCAATCATCAATCATCAATCAAAAATGTTTAAGTGGCTTTTCAAATGGCTGATCCGTCTCGCCGTTCTGGCGGTGGTGCTGGTGGTCATTCTGTTGTTGGCGCGTAACGCGATTCTGCGGGTTTATCTCGAACACCAGATTCGTGCCCAGACCGGCATGGATGCTGAGATTGGCGGGTTTTCGCTCGGCCTGACCGAACCAACGGTGACAATCCGGAATTTCCGGCTTTACAATCCGCCGGCCTTTGCCGGCACACCGTTTCTCGACATTCGGGAAATCCACGCGGAATACGACCCCGCCGCGCTCGCGCGGCACGAATTGCATATCACCCTGATGCGTTTCAATCTGGGCGAACTGGACATCGTCAAAAATCAGGCGGGGCAGACCAACATCTTTTCCCTTGGCCTGGCCGTGTCTCCGAAAAAATCCAATGGCCACGCCGGCGAATCGTTCACCCGACAGACCGGCCTTGAGTTCAAAGGCATCGACGTGTTGAACGTCTCCATCGGCACCGCCAGGTACATTGACTTGAACAACCAGCGGAACAATCGCACCCAAATCATCGGTGTCCAGAATTGCGTGCTCAAAAATGTGAAATCATCCGCCGACCTGGGCGGGCTGGCGGCCTTCATCGCGTTGCGCAGCGGTGACTTCTTCAGCGCATTGTCTGACCGGAAAAGTTCAGGGTCAGGTATTCTTAAACTGCTGGCCCAATAAAATCGCTGCCATTTTTGCGTTTTCCGCGAGCGGAATTTTTTCTAATCTCGGCGGGTGCATCGTGATCCGCTCAAGTCGACCGTCCGCCTCGTCGTGAAACTCGGCACGGGCGTGCTCACGGACAGCCGCAAACAGCCCGATCCGGCGCAGTTGGAACAGCTCGTGGCGCAAATTGCCGGGCAACGCCGGGCGGGCCGGGAAATTGTGATCGTCACCTCCGGCGCCGTCGGCGCCGGCATGGGCGCGCTGGGATTGGACAAGCGCCCGACCGAACTCGCCGAAATGCAGGCCTGTGCCGCCATCGGCCAGTCCCGCCTCATGGCCACCTACGCGGAATTGTTCGCGCGGCACAATCTGCACGTCGCACAGGTGCTGCTCACGCATGACGACCTCGAACATCACGAGCGCCATCTCAACGCCCGCAACACGCTGGTCACCTTGCTGGGCCGCGGCGTGGTGCCGGTTATCAATGAAAACGACGCCGTTTCCATCACCGAATTGAAATTCGGCGACAATGACAAGCTGTCCGCCCTGGTCGCGTCCTTGTTGCCCGCTGATTTGCTCGTAATTCTCACCACCGTGGACGGCGTCATCGAAAATTTCGGCAGGCCCGATCCAAAAACCATTTCTGTCATCGAAACCATCGACTCCGCCCTGGAAAAAATCGCGCGCGGCACCGACAGCGAAACCGCCGTGGGCGGCATGAAATCGAAGATTGAAGCCGCGAAAATCGTCGTGCGCTCCGGCATCCCGCTCGTCATCGCCTCGGGCCGGAAGAAAAATGTGCTGGCGCAAATCCTCGCCGGCGAAGACGAAGGCACACTCTTTGTGGCGCCGGAAAAACGGCTCCAGGGGCGCAAACGCTGGATTGCATTTTTCCATCATCCCAAAGGCGCGTTGATTGTGGACGACGGCGCCAAACAGGCCTTGCGGGAGAAGGGCAAAAGCCTGCTGCCGCCGGGGGTCGCACGCTGCGAAGGCGATTTCGCGGCCGGCGACGTGGTGCGGATTTGTGATTTGAACGGAACGGAATTCGCGCGCGGCATTGCGCGATTCGATTCCGCCGCCATTCGCGCCCGCAAATTGCCGAAGGAGGAACTCGTGCACCGCGATGATCTGGTGATTCTTTGATTTAAGATTTACGATATACGATTTACGAGCGCGCTGACGGTTGGTGCGTAAATCGTATATCGCAAATCGTAAATGAAGAAAAATTCTGCAATCACCGACCTCCTTAAAGTCATGGCCCGGCTGCGCTCACCGACAGGTTGTCCGTGGGACCGCGAGCAAAGCCACCTGACGCTGCGCCGCCACGCCATCGAGGAAGTCTATGAGTTGATTGACGCCATCGAGGCGGAGGACGACCACGAAATAGCCGAGGAACTCGGCGACCTGTTGTTGCAGGTGGTCTTTCACTGCCAGTTGGCGCGGGAACGCGGTGCGTTCGATTTTGATAAAGTCTGCCGCCTGATTGTGGAAAAGCTGGTGCGCCGCCATCCTCATGTCTTTGGTGAAACAAAAGTCAAGGGCGTGGACGAAGTCTGGGCGAACTGGGAAAAAATCAAGCATGCGGAGAAAAAGGGGACGCGGCACGAACGTGCCTCGGCCTTCGATGGCATCCCGAAACATCTGCCGGCCTTGCTGCGCGCCGAAAAGCTGGTCAAGAAAGCCCGCAAAGTTTTTAACGACGAGCACGGTTCAAAACGGCAGTTTTCCAGGACGGCCCTGGCCAGGAAGCTTTTTGAGCTGGCCGGCCGGGCGCAGCGCCAAGGCTGGTCGGCGGAGGAATTATTGAGTGACGAAGTCAAAAGGCGTGAGCGCGCATTCCGCCGATTGGAAAGGGGCTGACTCACGGGATCAGGGAAACCGCCATATCACCACGAACACAAATCGATAAAGGATTCTTCAAACCGCGAACCACGCCAAATACACGAACGGTTTCAATTAAAACATCTTTCGCGTGTTTGGTTTATTGCGCGGTTAGAACCATGGCGTTTACCGCAACTGGGCGGGCAAAAATTCCCGGTTCTCTTATTGTTCCGTGTCTTAACGGTTCACCGGATGCATTTGACAGGCCGGGAAACTCGCACCACCTTGCGGTGTTGAACCTATCAGGTGTCAATACTATGAAAACTCGAAACTTTCAAAGGCGGCCACTCACCATCGTTGTTCTCACCGCGCTGGCTCTGGTAACGAGCGACGCCGTGGCACAGGATTCCACAAGCTCCACCACGTCTGCCACCGGCGTTCAACCGGCGGCCGCCAGCCAGGCCGCACCACAGTTGTCCTACGGCGTGCCGGAGGTTTTGCAACTGTCGCAGGCCAAGGTCGGCGACAGCGTTATCGTCAATTACATCCAGAACTCCGGAAACAATTACGGGTTGAACGCTGCCCAAATCATTTACCTGCGAAAGCAGGGTGTCTCCGACACGGTCATCAACACCATGCTGAACCAGCGTTCGCAATCGGCGCAGACCGCGTCCACCCCAACGACGTCGTCAGACAACCCGGCGGCTTATAGTACCCAAACTGCAACCACCACGCAGCCAGCGGCGACCTATGTTCAAACGGTTCCGACCTCGACGGTGTACGTCGTTCCTGACACGCAAACCTATTATTACAATAACTGGCTTTATTCCCGCAGCCCGTACTACTACTTTGGCAACTATCCCTCCTACGGCTACTGTTGGCCATACCCGGCGGTGTCGGTTTCCTTCGGTTGGGGCGGTTATGGGGGCGGCTACCGCGGCGGCTGGCACGTGGACCGCGATAATTTCCATGGCGGCTGGCATGGCGGCGGCGGTTGGCACAGGAGTGGTAGATGGCATCACTGACACCCTGAACCTCCGAAAACAATCATTTCACATGGTAGCGGCGGTCTATGACCGCCGTTTTTTTGGAAAATTGAATCGGCTCACCGCGCGCAGTTACATCGTCCCCGCCGGCCGGGCACTGACAAATTCCCGGTGCAACCGGGCGTAAACGCCTTCCTGCCGCAGCAAACTTTCGTGCGTGCCGCGCTCAACAATCCGGCCCTGGTCCAGCACCAGCACCAGATCGGCCTTGCGGATGGTGCTCAGACGGTGTGCCACCACAAACGCCGTCCGGCCGCGCAGCAAAATTTCCAGCGCCCGCTGTAACCGCGCCTCGGTAACCGTGTCAATCGCGCTGGTCGCCTCGTCGAGCACCACAATGCGCGGGTTGGCCAGCATCGCCCGCGCAAAACAGACCAGTTGCCGCTGGCCGAAGGACAAGGCCGCGCCACGCTCGGCCACCTCGGAATGCAATCCGTGCGGGAGCGCATCAATGAGGTCGGCGCAGTCCAGCGCCGCCAGCGTCGTCCTCACGTCGGCTTCCGTCGCGCCGGGCCGGGCAAACCGGATGTTGTCCAGCACGGTGCCGGAGAAGAGGAAATTGTTCTGCTGCACGCTGCCCATCTGCGACCGCACCGAGTCGCTGGTGACCCGGTTCAAGTCCGTGCCATCCATCAGCACACGTCCACCCGTGGGCAGGTAAAATTTCTGTAACAGGGCCACCAGGGTCGTCTTGCCGCTGCCGGTGTGACCCACCAGCGCCACGGTCTGTCCCGGCTCGGCCGCAAAGGAAATATCCATCAGCACCGGCCGGCCCGGCTGATATTCGAATTGCACCACCTGAAATTCCACGCGGCCCCGGATGACCGGCACCGGTATCGCGTCGGCGGCGTCCTGCCATTCCGGTGGCTGATCGAGCATCCGGAACAACCGTTCAGCGCCCGCCATCGCCATCAAGGCCTGGTTCAATTGATTGCCGATGACCTGCACCGGGTCGAAGAACAGGTTGGCCAGGAAAAAGAACATGACCAGATCACCCACCTCCATGTGCAGCCAGCCGTGCCAGCTCAACGCGCCGTAGGCGCTCAACAACGCCATGGCGCCCAGAAATAACTGGCTCTTCAATTGCAACAACGGCACGAACACCGCCGACGCCTGCGCCACACCCACGTTGTTTTCGCCATGCACGTTGATCAATTTGCGGAAAAACCCGGCGTTGATGTCCTGACGCACAAACGCCTGCGTCACCCGGATGCCGCTCACCGACTCGGCCAGCGTGGACGCGACCCGGCTCCACGATTGTTGAACCATGCGCAGGCGGCGGCTCATTTCACTGCGATATTTTTCATTCACCACCCAGATGACCGGTGCCATCAGGAGCATCAAAGAAAACAATTTCCAGTTGTACCACGCCATGAGCGCCGCCGAACCCGCCATTTGCAGGCATTGCACCACCAGCACAAACGCCACGTCCTGCACCCCGGCCCGGACGCTGTCGATGTCCGACGTCAACCGGCTGATGATGCGTCCGAATTTGGTCTGGTTGAAAAACGACATCGGCATGGTCATCAGTTTGGCGAACAAATCCGACCGCATGTCGTGCACGACCGCCTCGCCCAGTTCGAGCGCGAATCGTTGGCGAAAATGGAACATCGCGACCGTAACCAGCGCCAACAGGAAGTAAGCCGTCGCATACCAGTAAATGCCCGGCAAATCCCGTCCGGCAATCGGGCCGTTGATGGTGCGGCCAATCAACCACGCCAGCGCCGGCAATTGCAGACCGCGTGTGAACGTCAAAACGAAAAGCCAGTTCCGTTTGGCCGCGTAAGGTCCGGTGTAACCGAAAATCCGGCGGATGAGCGCCAGTTGCAGCGGCGCCTTGTCCGCCTCGCGCTCCTCCATCGGATCGTAGAACGTGAGCGCCTCCCGCGCCGAAAGGCTTTCCCTGACCCCGCCGGTCGCCGGCGATTTAATGTTCGTTCGCGCGCTCATTTCCGGTCCGTTACTTCGGTGTTCGAAGTTGAAGGTTGAATGTTCGACGTTCCCATTACTTTTTCACTTCGCCCTTCATCCAGGTCCATGATTTGCAGCAAAGCCGTTTCGCGATACAACCCCGGCCAGCGCACCAGCTCCGCGTGCGTGCCGGTCAACGTCAGTTGCCCGTCCTCCAGCACCAGAATCAAGTCCGCCCGGCGCAACAAACTCAACCGGCTCGACACCACAAACGTCGTCCGGCCCGCCATCGCCTCGCGCAACGCGGACACAATCTCATTCTCCGTCCGCGCGTCCACCGACGCCGTCGGGTCGTCCAGAATGAGAATGGGCGGTTGCAGCAACAACGCCCGCGCCAGCGCCAGCCGCTGGCGTTGCCCGCCCGACAAATCCACACCCGATTCGCCCAGCACCGTCCCGTAACCCTGCGGCAACGCCGTGATGAACTCGTGCGCCGACGCAATCCGGGCTGCCCGTTCAATCTGTTCCATGGTTGCGTGCGGATGCCCAAAGGCGATGTTCGCCGACACCGTGTTCGAAAACAAAAAGCTCTCCTGATAAACGAGCCCGATCTGCCGCCGGTAGGCGTCGAGGTCCAGGTCCCGCAAATCCCGGCCATCCGCCAGAATCCGTCCCCCCCGCGGATCATAAAATCGCGGGACCAATCCCAGCAACGTGCTCTTGCCCACACCCGTCATGCCGAAAATGCCGATGATTTGCCCCGGCTTCGCTTCGAACGACACATTTCTCAGCACCGGTTTGTCCGCGTGGTAGCCGAACGTCACGTTTTCGAAGATCATCCGGCCCGTGAGCCGCGCCGGGGCAATGGCGCCCGGTTTGTTTTGCACATCGAACGGCGTGTCGAGCACTTCAAACACACGCCGCGCCGCCGCCAGGCTTTGCTGCACCGAGTTGGCGATGGTGGAGATGTTCGCCACCTGCCCCGTGAACTGCTGGAGCAGGCCGGCGAACACGACCAGGCCGCTGCCCAGCGGAATCTTCCCCTGCACGTACAGCCAGCCGCCGTAGGCAAACAAAATCACCAGGCTCAACTGCGACAGCATCTGCGTGCCGGGCGTGAACACGGACAAATCCCGGAAGATTTTCCGCTGTTGCGACGATACCAGGTCGTTCGCCTCCTCGAACCGCCGGACCTGGTGCGGTTCCGCGGCAAACCCCTTCACCGTCTGCATCCCGCGTACGCTCTCGCTGAACAGCAACACCATGTGGTCCGACAATTCGCGGTTGCGCAGGTAACCCGGCCGCAACCGGGCCGAATAAAAATGCGCCAGCCACCACAGCGGCAGCGACACGCACAGGCATGCCAGTGTCAACGATGGCTGAATGCGCCACATGAACACCGCGTAGGCCGCCAGCGTCAGAATCATGGTGGCGCCCTGCAACAACACGCCGTCCACAAACAACCGCGTATTCTGCACGTCGCCCGTCACCCGGTTGAAAATGGAATTGGAGCCGTGGACATCGAAGAAGCTGAAGCTCAGCCGTTGCAGTTTGGTGTAAAGCTGTGCGCGCAGTTCCGGCACGATTTCCCCCTGCGTCAGCCGGGCCGTCACCATGTTGTAGGCATAGGTGAGCAGGGCGCGCAAGATGGCCTGGGCCACAATCGCCAGCGACAGTGCCGTGACAATCCGCAGCGGCGTCCAACCCGCCGGCGGTTGCCAGCCGAACGGATACACCGGCGGCGGCAACGACGAATCCAGCGCATACCGGATCACGTCAATCACCACGCCCAGCAATTTGAGTCCCGCGATGCCGAGCAGCAGCAACACCACGCTCAACGCCAGCGACCACAGGCAATCCTTGCGAAACCGCCACGCCAAGGCCACCAGCCGGCGAACGAGTTCCCGGGTGGGATATCGTTCGTCGGCGGACGCGTGGTTGACGGTTTCAGGCATTTTCAGAACCACAAAAATGCCGCAGCTCACAGCCGCAATCGAATTAAAAACGATTGTAGAAACCGCCAAGGCGCCAAAGACATAAGGCCGAATCTAACGCAGGGGCCGCAAAGAAAGGCATGGTCACAAAAAATGATCTCTGCCTCCTGCAGTTCAAATCCGTTTTGGCTGTAATTTTTTCCATCCAGCCATTTGCGCGCCCGGCCGGTTTCGAAGTTAAAACTTTAGCCCTCGGCGGCGGGGTGATTACTGAACCAACCGCTCCTCCTCCCAAGAGGGCGGGATCCGTGTCAAAACCTCAGCGCGTTCTGCGTCTCTTGGCGGCAAAAACTTCCGGGCGTTTTACCCTCTTCGCCCTAAATGATTCACTCTCAACAATATTCTTATGTTGACTATTTGAATTTGTTATGATGTAGTTCTGAGTGAATTGTGAGGAGTAATTTCAAATCTTATCGTTTCATCTTTTGCCTTGCGGGTTTCGGTCTGGGTCTGCTTCCGCTCCCGGCCGCGCCGCTGGCGTGGTTCCCGGGACCGGCAGTGGATCCGCCGTTCAGCGGAGCCGCCACCGTCGCGACTCCCGGCCTGGGCAACGTCCTGATTGGCGGTGATGGCTTTGCTTACTATTATTTCCCTCTGACTTACCCTGAAAACTTGATCGCGACGAACCTCTCCTGGAATTTCCTGCCCCCGCTGTACAGCCTCAACATCGCGCCCGGAGCCGTAGCGAATGGCGACCTGATTATTGTATATGGCGGCACGGACGGCACTAACTCCACGAGCACGGCCACCGCGTACAGTCCTTCCGGCGACACGACGCCGGCGCTGGCCTCCATGAGTGTCGCGCGGTCCTACCTGGGTTATGCTCCCGACCGCAACGGTAACGCGTACGCCATGGGCGGTCTGGATGACAGCGGCCAACCGCTTGCCTCGGCCGAGCGTTATAGTCCCGACGCGAACACCTGGGCTCCCATCGCCAACCTGCCGACCGCCCTTTACAATTTCCCCGCGGTCTTTGACGGCACGAACCATATTTACATTTTTGGCGGACGCACCAACACCACGGACGGGACGGAAACCGCCACGGTGCTGAGTTACTCCGTCAATGCCAACACCTGGACCGTGATGGCCCCCATGCCCGTCGCGACGGCCGGCAGTGCGGCGGCGTTGGGGGCTGACGGCAAAATCTATGTCGTTGGCGGTGTTTCCAGCGGGGTCACGACCAACGTCGTTCAGGTTTACAATCCGGCGGCCAATGTCTGGACTATTTCCACGCCCTTGCCCGAGGGTTTGAGTGCCTCCGCCATGGGAGTGGACGGCCTGGGCCGGCTGATTGTGATGGGCGGCATGGACATCAACGGCAACGACGTCGGCGACGTCTGGCGAAGTCAGCAACTGAATGTTCCCGACAGCGCGCCGGTGTTTACGCAATATCCCGGCACGAACGGCGCCTACCTCGGTGCTTATGCGTCGTCCATCTCCGCGACCGGCAGTCCACCGCCGATCTATCTGCTGATTAACGGCCCTGCCGGAATGCAGGTTGACCAGTACAGCGGCGCGATTACATGGACCCCGCAGGGACTCAGTCAGATCGGGTCCATTCCAGTAACCATCCAGGCCTCCAATTACGCGGGTGTCACCAACTGGTCTTTCACGATTACCGTGCCCAACCCGCCGCCAACCACACCGACGAATTTATATCTCGCCAGCGCCACTGAAACCTCGGTGACTTTGGCCTGGGCTCCCCAAGACCCGGTGGCTGGCGCCGTAACTTACAGCGTTTTCATCCCGCATCCGTATCACAGTCCCCGGGGCAGCGGGGGCGGTGTCAACTACCAGTTGGTTGGTGCCACCACCTCGACGAACATAATCCTGTCCGGTTTAACGCCGAATACTTCCTATACCTTTGACATCAACGCCGCGGGTCCCGGCGGCACATCGGGTTACGCGGGCATTGTCGTCACTACGTTGGGCCCGCTGCCACCGTCCAATCTGCGGGTGACCGGGATTACTTCCACCAGTATCAGTCTCGCGTGGGATTCTTCACCCGGGCCGGTGCCGATAGCTCGTTATGAGATTTTGGGTTGGATTGGTGGTTTGTTTCCAACCATAT
>DATEGR010000398.1:0-7484 GCA_035279985.1 Verrucomicrobiia bacterium | reverse complement strand
CAGGTTCGACTTTGACTTCCGGTTTCGGCTCCGGCGGCGGCGCCTTGATGATGACGATTTTTTCCTCGACCGGCGCCGCCTTGGGCTTTTCGACCACCGGCGGCGCGGCGAATTTGGCGGCAACTTCGGGATGTTCCTTGTACAGTTCCTCTTCGAGGAACTCGGCGCTGATTTTGTCAAGCGAGCTGGACGGGACCTTCGCGGCGGCAATGCCCAGCGACTTGGCCTTGGCGAGAATCACCTTGTTCTCCAGGCCGAGCTTTTTCGAGATGTCGTAAATCCGAACGGGCATAAATTTTCAACCTCGCCGACCGAACTGTGCGAATCGCCTTCATGGCTCAAAGCACGCAAACAAATGCTGTTTCGGTCTGCGCCATAAATCTTAACTGTTCACTCCGACACCGGGGTCGGGGTTCACCGGCGTTTCGCCGACCTTCAAGGTGCGGCGTTCCGCCTCGGCGTGCGCGGCCTTTAAAATCTCCGCCGCGTGCTCGCCGATCTGGGGAACGCTGCTTAAATCGGCTTCATCCGCCTGCAACAAATCTTCGAGCCGGGTGATGCCGGCGTGGACGAGCGCGTCGGCCTGTTCCCGCGAAATTCCCGGAATCGCCGCCAGCAATCCGACGGCTTCGGCAACCTTTTCTTCAAAGCCCTTGGTGACGACGACTTCAGCATCGATGTCCACTTCCCAACCCGTGAGCTTGGCTGTCAACCGCGCGTTCTGTCCGCGTTTGCCGATGGCCAGGGAAAGCTGGTCCTCGCTCACCAGAATTTTGACGCGTTTCCCGGCTTCATCAATCTCAAAGCTCTTGAGTTTGGCCGGCGCCAGCGCATTGGTGATGAACGTGCGAACATCCGGCGACCACGGAATGACGTCCACCTTTTCATTGTTGAGTTCGCGGACGATGTTCTTCACTCGCTGGCCGCGCATGCCGACGCAGGCGCCCACGGGGTCCACTTTGCTGTCGCGCGAATAAACCGCCATCTTGGTGCGGAAACCCGGCTCGCGCGCGATGCCTTTGATCTCAATCGTGCCGTCGTTGATTTCGGATACTTCCAGCTGGAACAACTTGATGACAAACCGCGGGTCGGCGCGGGACAAAATGATTTCCGGCCCGTGCGGTCCCTGTTCGACGGCCTTCACGTAGGCGCGAATGCGCTCGCCGACCTGGTATTCCTCCGTGGGCACACGCTCGCGGTTGGGCAATAATGCTTCGTACTTGCCGAGGTCCAAAATCACGTCCGACCGCTCAAACCGCCGCACCGTGCCGCTGATGATGTCGCCGACGCGGTCCTTGAACTCGGTGAAAATCAGCGCCTTTTCGGCCTGGCGGATTTTCTGCATGAGCGCCTGTTTGGCGTACTGGGAGGCAATGCGGCCAAAACCGGTCGGCGTCACTTCCTTTTCAATTTCATCGCCGATTTGGGCATCGGGCTTGATGCGCCGGGCGTCGAAAACGGAAATCTGGTCGTGCTGTGAGATGACGCGGTCGGAGACGATGAGTTTGGCAAAAGCCTTGATGTCGCCGTTCTTCTGGTCAATCTCGACGCGCAATTCGCGGGCCGGACCGACGGCCTTCTTGGCGGCGGACAGCAGGGCATCCTGGACAGCGCCGACCAGGACATCACGGTTGATGCCCTTTTCGCGCTCCCAAAATTCCAAAACTGCCAGAAAATCAGCGTTCATACACTCGACGCGGCGTTCCCACCGGGGGAACAAAAAAGTCGGAGATTTAGGTCTTCCGACTTTCGCACGCTGGATGAACCAGCAAACTTTACCGCTCTTGAACTAAAAGTGTAGTTTTTTGTCGCGGAACCGTCAAGCGCAAAGGAACCCGCATAAAATCAGGGCAAAATCGCGCTCGGGCGGGAAAATTCCGGCGGCAGCGCAAAATGGCCAGGGGGAGGACTTCACTCCATCCCGCGCCAGGCGGCATGAAATCCAGGACGGTCATGGGGCCTCGGACACCGGTGAAACCGGCTGAAAGACAAAGGAAAGCCCAATTTAACGACTACGGCGTGGAAACTGGATCGGACAGGGGGAGGAAATCGAATTCACCCACTGTTTGTAGTCGGGGCTGGGGCCAAACGATTCGATCAGTTGCCTCAGCGAAAGCAGCACCTGTCCATAATGGCCCTGCCTGGAAACGTCGGCATCCCCCATTTCCCGCGCTAGCGCCCCATACAAGGTTATCAACTTGAATTGCCGCAGATTGCTGCGCGAAACGTTGGGTGGTTTGTGATTTGGTTTCCGTTCAGATGCAAAATAGAGTTTAAGCCGGTTCTTCATGATGGACGAATGAAGCAGGGCTCATTCCAACTTTGAATTAAGACGCCGTCCGGCGTTTTTATCTGCAGCCCTGAGCTCAAGGAAGTTGAGACTGCCAACCGGAACCGGGGACTATAGCGGTTCAAGTAATGTCGTGGCCGCCGAGGTGACGAGGCGGATTCATTATTTGGCCGGTAAATCAGGTCCGCCTCCTGACGTCGGCGGCTACAGTTTTATAGAAAATGCACTGGAACTGATTATAAAGCTAATCATCCCGAATGGACGCGAGATCTGAATCCCAAAGGGATTTTTCTCATCCAGCACGGCATGGCGAAGCTGCGTCGGATAACGATGAAACAGGATTGCCCCTCAACGAGGTTTATTGGCCGGGTCCGCCGGTAAAGGACGGTGGGGCGTCGGAGGGATTGCTGCCCCAATTCATGTTCGGCGTGGTGGACAACGTGTAGGTAAGGTTTCCACCTCGCGCAATGTCGGAGTAGCGCAGCCATGGTTTGCTCCAGGGTTGGCCGTTCACCGTCAAACTTTGGACGTAAGGCGCGTTGTCGGCGGCGCCTTGGCCCAGAATGGTGACGTCACCGTCCGGCAAGTGCAACACGGCTTTGGAGAACAACGGGCTGTCCAGCACCAGCACGTCGGAGCCGGGCAGTTCGGGATACATGCCGAGCGCGGCGAAGACGTACCACGACGACATTTCGCCCAGGTCATCGTTGCCGGGATAGCCAAGCGGGGCGGCGGAAAAGAGCTGCGTCAACGACTGGCGCACGACGTTTTGCGTTTTGTACGGTTGTCCCAGGAAACAATATTCCCATGGCGTTTCGAGGCAGGGTTCGTTGCCCAGGTACGCATAAACGGAATTGACGCCGGTGTTCAGGCCGGTGAAGAAATGGTCGAGGCGCGCGGCGGCCTTTTCCGGGCCGCCCATCAGGTCGAACAGGGTCTTGAGGTTGAAAGGCACCATCCAGAGGTATTGAGCGGCGGTCCCTTCCACATAAGCCTGATTGCCGTCATACCCTTCCACGTCGGGCCGGAACCCGGGCGCCCAGGAACCGTCCCGCCGCCGCATCTCCAGGTAGCCGGTCGCCGGATTGAAGTGATTGGTCCAATTCTGCGCGTGGCCCAGGAGCAGGGCACTGTTGGCATCGTCGCCCAGCGCCTTGGCGAATTGCGACAAGGCGAAGTCGGCGGAGGCATATTCTTCGGTCATGGAAACGTTGCCGTAACCGCCGCGTTGATGCTCCGGCACATAACCCAGTTTGAGGTAATCAGCCAGCGCGTCGCGTTCGTAGGTGCGGGTGCGCGGGGCGAAGACGGTGGGATCGGTAGCCGCCCGGACCAGGCCGGCCAGGGTCGCGTGAGTATCGAAATTCGTCGCCCCAAAAGCGTAAAAGTCGGCGATGATCGGTGCGGCCGGGTCACCCATCATGACGCCGCTGTCTTCATTCGGTACGCCCCAGCGGGGGAAGGCGCCGCCTTGCTGATAATCCAACAACAGCGATTGCGCCATGTCACTGGCGCGTTGCGGATCCAGTATGGCCAGCAACTGGCTTTCGCTGCGGTAAATGTCCCAACCGGAAAAATTGGCGTATTGCACGCGGTGATCCGTGGTGCGATGCACCTGGCCATCGTAGCCCATATAGTCGCCGTTCACGTCCGAACAGATGGTGGGGCCGAGCAAAACGCGATAAAGCATGGAATAAAACGTATCCATCTCGGCCGGCGTGCCGCCGCTGACTTGAATCCGGTTGAGATACAAATTCCAGGCATGACTGGCGTCGGCCACCGCCTGGTCGAACTCCTTTGATGAAAAGGCGGACAATGGATTTTCGCTTTCCAGATTGGCCTGCGCATTGGCGACGCTGACATAGGAAATCGCTACTTTGACGAGCACCGTCTGGTCTTTCGCGGGATTGAAACTCACGAATGCGCCGGCGGCCCGGCCTTGGCCGTTCGTGCCGCCCTTGTCCAGGGTGGCATCGCCCCACGTGCCATAACCGGCAAAGGGTTGATTGAAGCTGGCGCAAAAATACGTCCGGCCCTCATCCGGGCCGCCACAGAAATGGCCGCCGATCGCCCAGCCGGTGATTTCATGTCGAGTGGGGTTGATTTGAATCGCCGATTCTTTGACGCCGTTCACCGCGCTGGCGGCGTTAATCACCATTGTGGCCGTATTGCCGGCCGGGTAGGTGAACCGGCCAAAACCGCTCCGCTCGGTCGCTGTCAATTCCGCTTTGATGCCGTTGCCCAGCGTGACGGCATAATAACCGGGTTTGGCCGTCTCGGTGTCATGGGGAAACGGCGCGAGAAAAGCCGTGTGGCTGGCGCCCGGCGAATCGGTCGGCGCACCGAGGACCGGCATGAACGCAAAATTTCCGCCGTAAGTGCAGCCGGCGCCGCTGAGATGATCCAGACTGAACCCGCAGATGCTTGAATCCTCATACGCGTAACCGCCGCAATGCCGGCCTGAGCCCGTGTCCGGGCTCCATTGAATCATCCCGAAAGGCGCCGAGACCCCGGGATAGAGGTCTCCGTCGGCAGCGGTGCCGCACAAAGGCTTGGCGTATTGCACCAGGTCCTGCACGGGATACTTCGGTGCGGGTACGGGTGAAGGCACAGGCGCAGAGGCCGAGCCACCCGATTGGGCGTTGGGCTGTTTCGTGCATGAAGTGGTGCCGCCGGCGAGCAAGGCTGTCAAACACAGCGTCAGGAGGACGGGATTTCGAAGGCGCACAAAACCGGGAGCGGAATCGGAGATAATTTCTAGATTCATAATGTGAGAGCTTTTTCAAAAAATATGTAGCCGCCGGCGTTGGTCGGCGCAAATCAAATAAAGGCAATCCTATGGCGCGAACTGATCCCGGAATGCGGGACGGCTACGAATTTAATTAAACTGCTCCAGCCCGCACGATGTCGAATTTTGTCTGGTTGTCACGCCTGATTTTTGCGGGTGAGTTGTAGCGGCGGTCTGTGACCGCCGGATTATCGGCAACTTAACGGCGTGCGGCGCTCACAGGGCGCGCTACCGGTCGTTTGCGGTCATCTTCCGCGACATCACGCGCCCGCCGGGCCCGACGGAGTTCGGAAACTTCGCCACATGCCCGGTGGCAACAGGCCGAGAATGATCAATGCCACCTGGCTGAGAACGAAGGCGAGCAGCCACCAGAACGCGGCGGCCATGAAGCCGTAACTGTGCAGGCCGATGCCAAGCATGTTCACGCCGAACCACGACCAGCTCGTCACGATGTTGCCGAAGATGACCATGTTCATCAGTCCCCGTTCGCGAATCAGGCCGCCCCAGCGGGCGTGCAAAATGGCCGCGTTCCAAAGTACGATGAGCAGCGCGCCGTTTTCCTTGGGGTCCCAGCCCCAAAACCGGCCCCACGACTGGTCGGCCCAGATGCCGCCGAGCACCGTGCCGGTGAAACTGAAGAGCGCGGCAAAACAGACGATGCCATAAGCCATCTTCGCCAGCACTTTGCCCAGTTCCAGATCGCCCGATTTATATTTCAACAACGGCGTGAACAGGCCGAGCAACACGTACGTGACACCGAGCAGCCCCGCCATGAACGTCGAAGCGTAGCCGAGGGTGACGACCACCACGTGCGTCGCCAGCCAGAAATTCGTGTCCAGCACCGCCCGCAACATTTCCATTGTGTCGCCGTCCATCGAAAGGTTGTGCGCGATGACCAGCGTGATAAACCCGGCGAACGACGCCACCGCGCTGCCCAGGCCGACCGCAAAAACGCGTTCCAAAATAATGCCCAAAATGACGCAGCCCCAACCGATGAAAATGGCCGATGAATACAGGTTCGTGACCGGCGGCCGGCCTTCCAGCCACATGCGAAACACCAGGCCGAACGTGTGAATGATGCCGCCGAGCACCACCAGCCAGAACGCCGAGCGACGCAGGGTCTCGGACAATTTGGGCGCCAGCGCAAAGGTCAGCAGGGCGATGATCGCCAGCAAAAATGCCGTCACGTATATCACCATGGCCTTGTAGAACGGCTCGAATTCATTGAAGAAAAATTCCTGCACGCCCTGCCGGGCTTCGGGCACAAACCATTGGCCGAGCCAGTGGCGGTAATCATCGAGCGCCTGATTGAAGGCGGCGGGCTGGTTTTGATCATAGGCGGTGGCCATGGCGGCGTAATCCCGCACCGCCGGGCTGAGGTCGTTGCCGTGGACGACGCTCATCAGGTTCTGGCCGATGTTTTGCCAGTCAGCGCGCGATTTGGCGTCCGTGGCCGGCGGCACCATGAGCGGGTACGCGAATTTCGACAGGTCGTTGTAGCTGGAAAGAAAATCAAGCAGCCGGGTGAACGCCGCCTGGTCATACTTTTTGCCCGCTTCGCGCGCCTGGGCCGCGGCCACGCCGGCGGGGATGGCCTGTTCATACGCCGCCAGTTGCCCCGCGAGATCCGTCGTGCCCGGCGGACAGAGGCTCAACTTCAACCGTTGGTAAATCTCCAGCGCGTTGTCGAGCTTCAGCAACTGGCTCTCAAACGCAGTGCGGCTGGCTTCTTCGACGTTATTGATGCGTTGCGCCTGCCGCGAAATATCGTCCAGACGCGGCTGGATTTGGCTGAAGGCATAGTACTTTTGCGACTCCGGCAACTGGAGCAGGTTGAGCAATTCCAGATTATCAATGCGGAAGACGTCCAGTTTGTCCGCCGCCTCGGGGTTCATCATCGTTTCCATCAGCCAGGCGGTGGCGCTCAGGTCGCCGACGCTCTGGCGCTGGCGGATTTGCAGCAGGGTGTTGCGCGCGACGGAATCCAGCGGCTGGACGCGCCCGTTCAGCAACACCGGCAGGCGGCCAAAATCGCGCGTGTGAAAACCGGTTTCCGGCGGTTGATGCAACGTGGACAAGACCCACGCGGCAAATACCGCGGCCAAAATCCAGGGAAAGATTCTTCTCATAGTATTGAGCGCGAGGAGGAGGACGAGAACGAGGATGATTTCAGGCGAGGAAACGCTTTACCTGATCGTAAACTCCGATAAATCGCGAGCACGCGACGGGAGTCGGTGTCGTAAATCGTAAATCGTAAATTCATGGCCTCCGCCTTCGCAAAAAGGGAACCAGGTGCGACAGGAATTGCACGACCATCCCGGTCGCAATCAGGATACAGGCCAGATACGGCGTGAGCCAGCCGGGGTTTTTCACGACCTGGAGCACGGTGCCCTGATTGTCCGTGTC
>DATEGR010000397.1:0-11541 GCA_035279985.1 Verrucomicrobiia bacterium | reverse complement strand
TGATGGGATGTTCGCGCGCCAGCTCGCGGCCCATTTCGACGCGCACCTTGTAAACATTGCGGTTGGCGATGGTGCTGTCCGGCCGCGCAAAATAGACGTATTCAAAAATACAAAACGCCCGGCGTTTATGTTCCGGAAACGCCTGCAGACTGACCACGCCTTTCTCGTTGATGATGACGATCTCGCCCGGTTCCACGTCGCGCACAAATTCCGCCTGAATCTGGTCCAGGGCCACCGATTCGCTGGCCAGCACCCAGGAACCGTTCACGCGGCCCAGCGCCAGCGGACGGAACCCGAACGGATCGCGCGCGCCGATCAATTCCTTTTCCGTCATGATAATCAGCGAATACGCGCCTTCGATGCGACGGACCGTCTGCACCAGCGTGTTCTCGACGCCGTTGAGCGACGGTTGCGCGAGCATCATGATGATGATTTCGCTGTCCACGCTCGTTTGAAAAACCAGTCCGTGATTTTCCAATTCGTCGCGGAGCTGTGCCGCATTGGTCAGGTTGCCGTTGTGGGCGATGGCAATCTGGCCGCGCGTGCAATCCACCGTAAGCGGCTGCGCGTTGCGGAGATTGGAAGTACCCGTCGTGGAATAGCGCGTATGGCCGATGGCCATGTTGCCGACCAGGTCGTGCAGCAGTTTGGGATTAAACACCTGCGACACCAACCCCATGCCGTGGTGCTTGAAAAACCTCCCGTCGTGGCAGGTAACGATGCCGGCGCTTTCCTGGCCGCGATGCTGGAGCGCGTAGAGGCCGTAGTAGGTGAGTTCCGCGGCATTCGGATGGCCGAAAATGCCGAACACACCGCAATAATGTTTGGGGTAATTTGGTTGCACTGTTTTACGGGCGCCCGTGCTGAATTGTCGCAGACAGAAATGCTGAGCGCAAGGAGGAAGGGAACCGGGCAAATGAAGAAAGTGGAAGCGAAATACGCTGGCCGTCTTGGAGTGCGGCGGCAGAGCGGAGCGCGACGTCGCTTTCCAAGCAGGCGAGGTTTGCCCAAGCGAATGCATTTCCTACGCCTGGCTCCAGCAGTAGGGCCTGCCCATCACCACAAACGTTGATACCACCGATTTTGACGGCACCGGATTCAATGTCTATCAGGATTGGATAGCGGGCTTGAATCCTACCAACGCCTTGTCCGTTCCGGCCATGTTACCGCCCGCTACCACGAACAATCCAGCGGGCCTCGTCGTCAGCTGGCAAAGCGTGAGCAACCGGACCTATTTCCTGCAAAGCAGTACCAATTTGGGAATGCAACCAGCATTCTTAACCATTCAAAGTAACATTCCGGGTCAGACGGGCACCACGAGTTATACGGACACCCGCGCCACTAACGCAGGCCCTTATTTCTATCGTGTCGGCGTGCAACAATAAAACCGGATATTTCTGCGTGGCGGCTTTCGGCAGAAAACCGGCGATTTGTTTCTTGGAAGAAGGCGGCGCTCTGCCGAAACGCCGCTGCAACGACGGCATCACCCGCTTTTTGGCCGAAAAATGGCAAAAAATCCCCGTTGCGCGAATGGGCTTTGGGGTTATGTTGCCGGGTAAATCAGCGCGGGCCGTTTTGCCCGGCACTTGCGTATTGCACGTTTTGAGATACTGTTTCCATCATGGCTTTAACGAAAGTTAGTTCGACGGTTCACTTCATTTCACGTGGCGCGACGGTGGGCGGGCGCGACGAAACAGCCAGCGGCCATTGGGTACCCAACACCGATGTTTACGCCACCGACGGCAGTCTGGTCATCAAGGTGGAATTGGCTGGCATGAAAAGTGATAGCTTGGAGATAACAGTGGAAGGCAATCGCCTCCGCATTGCCGGCACCCGGCCGGATGGCTGTCGGGCCAATAAGTGTAATTTTTTGGTGATGGAGATCAGTTACGGGCCGTTCGAGAGTGTGCTCGAATTGCCACCCGGTTACGATCTCAGCCAGGCCAAAGCCATCTATGTGAACGGTTTTCTGCGGATTGACGTGCCCATGGCACAACCGCATTCCAAGACGACCAAAGTGCCGATTGCCGAGGGGAACTAGCCGCCCGCGCGAACTTTTCCAGCGCTGCGGCATCTAATAGAATAACAGGCAGGAACGACGATGACATCGCCGGAGACAGAATTTGTCAGCATTTTGGGCACCGAAAGTTCCGGACCGCCCCCGCGAATTTCTTCGCGGTCGCTCCCCGAAGCCCTGCCGATCCTGGGCTTGTCGGACATTGTCATCTTTCCCAGCGCCCTGGTGCCGTTACTGGTCGAAACCGGGCCGAGCCTGAAGTTGATCGACGACGTGGTGGCCGGCGACCGGTTGCTGGGCGTGGTGTTGCAGCGCCAGCCCGAGATCGTCGAGCCCAAGCCGGAAGACCTGTACGACGTCGGCTGCGTCGCGCGCCTGGTAAAAATGGTGAAATTTCCCGACGGCACCGCGCGCGTGCTGGTGGAAGGATTGTGGCGCATTCATGTCAGGGAGTTTTCGGCGTCCTCGCCATATTTGTCCGCGCACTTCGATCTGCTCCGCGACGAAACCGAGGATTCCGTCGAATTGCAGGCCATACTGCGCAATGCGCACAAGCAATTCGAGGAAATCGCCAAATTGTCGCCGGCCCTCTCGGATCAGGTCAAAATTGCCGCATTGAACACCGAACACCCCGGCCATTTCGCCGACCTCATTGCCGGGAATTTGAACCTCAGCCTCGAAGACCGGCAGAAACTGCTGGAAACCATTTCCGTCCGTGAACGCCTGCAAAAATTGCTGCCCATGCTCAACCGCGAGCAGGAGGTGCTCACGCTCAGTTCCAAAATCCAGAACGATGTCGCGTCTTCCATCGCCAAGACCCAACGTGATTTTTTCCTGCGCGAACAGATGCGCGCCATCCAGCGTGAACTGGGCGAAGGCGAACCCGGCAGCGGCGAAGCCCGGTCGCTGCGCGAGAAAATCGACCAGACGCCGATGCCCGATGAGGCCCGCAAGGCCGCGTTGCAGGAACTGGAGCGGCTGCAACTGACACCGCCCGCCGCCGCCGAATACGCCGTCGCGCGCAATTACCTCGACTGGATTCTGAACCTGCCGTGGGAAAAAGAAACCGAGGACAAGATTGATTTGAAGGAAGCCGAGCGCATCCTGGATGAACAACACTTCGGATTGAGGAAAATCAAAGAGCGCCTGCTTGAATTTCTCGCGGTCATCAAGCGCCGGAAGCAAATCAAAGGGCCGATCCTCTGTCTGGTCGGCCCACCCGGCGTGGGCAAAACCTCGCTCGGCAAAAGCGTGGCCGATGCGTTGGGCCGCAAGTTTGCGCGCATCGCCCTCGGCGGTATGCGGGACGAAGCGGAAATCCGCGGCCACCGGCGGACGTACGTCGGCGCGATGCCGGGAAGAATCATTCAAACACTGCGCCGCATCGAGAGCCGCAACCCGGTGATTTTGCTCGATGAATTGGACAAGGTGGGCGCGGATTTCCGCGGCGATCCGGCGGCGGCGTTGCTGGAAGTCCTGGATCCGGCGCAGAACCACACATTCACCGACCATTACCTGGATTTGCAATTCGATCTCTCGCGCGTGTTGTTCGTTGCCACCGCCAACTGGCTGGAGCCGATTCACGCCGCCCTGCGCGACCGGTTGGAGGTCATCGAATTGCCCAGCTATACCGAATCGGAAAAACTGGAAATCGCGAAACGGTATCTCGTTCCCCGTCAGATCGAGGAGCATGGCCTTACGCGGCAGGACATCAAATTCTCCGACGCCGCGCTGCGCAAACTCATCCGCGAATACACCCGCGAAGCCGGCGTGCGGCAGTTGGAGCGTGAAATCGCCGCGCTCTCGCGCAAGGCCGCGCGCAAGATTATTTCCCGTAACGGCGCGGCGGTGACGCTCAAACTCGACGCCAACGGTCTGAAGAACTATCTGGGCCACGCGCCGTTCGTTTCGGAAACGGCGGAACGAATCACCGAATATGGTATTGCGACCGGCCTGGCCTGGACGCCGGTCGGCGGCGACGTTTTGTTCATCGAAGCCACGCGGATGCGCGGCAAAGGCAGCCTGCTTTTGACCGGCTCATTGGGTGAAGTGATGAAGGAGAGCGCGCAAACGGCGGTGAGTTATTTGCGCAGCCAGGCCAAGCTGCTTGACCTGGATTTGAGCAATTACAGCAAATTCGACGTTCACATTCATGTGCCCGCCGGCGCGACGCCGAAGGACGGACCCAGCGCGGGCGTGCCGCTCGTGGCGGCGCTGGCGTCGCTGCTGACCAAGCGGCTGGTGCGTTCCCGCCTCGCGATGACCGGCGAAATCAGCCTGCGCGGCCGCGTGTTGCGCGTCGGCGGCATCAAGGAAAAGGTTCTGGCCGCGGTGCGCTTTGGCATGAGGGAAATCATTCTGCCCGAGCAAAACAAGGCGGACTGGCTGGACGTGCCGGCGGAGGCGCGCGCGAAACTGAAGGTCCATTTCGTCCAGCACATCGCAGACGTCCTGCGGCTGGCGTTGGAACCGAAGTAATTTCTTCGTTCTTGCCCTCGCCCTCCTTCTTGGCTTATCAAAGCCAATTAAGCATGGATAAGATGATAAAGGCTTTCGCCATCTTCACACTTGTCTCGATTTTGCTGACTGCGACTGGCGCAACGGCGAGAATGACGAACGATTGGGCCGGGGCAGAAATCCAAGGCCGGAAACTCGCGCAGCAAATTCTGGAACAGCAACCCGCGGAAAACTTCACCAACACCGGCGTATTGAAAATTCGCGATGCAGACGGCAAAACTTCGGAGATCCCGATAGAATTCACAGCCATAGTCACTGCAACGAATTGGTCTGCCGTTTACAAAGCTTTTTTTACGAATACCACGGAAATCCTTACCGTCGTTCATCCGGCCAATCAGTTGTTTCGGCAACTACTGATTGGCCCGGATGGTAAGCGGAGGGCTGATCCGGATCCTAAAAATCACCCCGTTATCGTTGGCACCGTAAACGATCGTATCGAACCTTTTGATACGTATAAGCATGATGGTTACCCGGGAGCTAACAGTTTAGCCGCTGCGCGCATGCGTTCGGCTTCTTTCGCGGGGTCAGATTTTTCCGTGGACGACTTACGTCTGGAATTCTTTCACTGGCCGGTACAGAAGATTTTAAAACCGTACGAAATGCGGCGCGGGCGTTCTTGTCAGGTCCTGGAAAGCACAAATCCGCATCCGTCCCCGAATGGTTACTCGCGCGTGGTCTCGTGGATTGACAATGAAACGCTCGGCATCGTCCAGGCCGAGGCTTACGACCCAAAAGGGAAACTGCTGAAGGAATTTTATCCCAAATCGTTCAAAAAGGTGAACGGCCAATGGGAACTTCAGGAAATGGAAATCCGCAACGACCAGACCGGTTCGCGTACGCGGCTGGAATTCAATTTGAAGCAGCCGGATTGAGCCTGGGAATAAGTCATCAATAAGTCCTCCGGCCCGATGCTTGACTTTGACGGCCCGGCGGCCCAGGCTTACCTCATCAGAATGAGTGTGCTGGTTCGTCTGAATTATTTGATTGTTTGCGCCTGCTGCATTTTTGGCGTCGGGCCAGGCCAGCGGGCTTTTGCCGGTAACACCGACTCCGCCGATCTTTCCCCGCGCCAGGCCGGGGACAAAACCGCACAAGACACGTTAAACGCTTTTCTCCAGATTCAGGAACAGCTTCACACCACGCAATTGCTCATCGAAAGCAACCGGGTGGCCGCCGCGACCGAGGCACAACGCAATGCGACGGAGATGACCGCGCGCATCCAGGTGCTCGAACAGACTGTGGCGACGCAGCGCGCCAGCGAAATCGAGGCGACGCAAAAGGCGCAGCGGCTTACGCTGATCTTGTCCGGCGTCTTCGGACTGGTCGGGCTGGCCGCCGTCCTTTTCATGGCCTATTTCCAGTGGCGCGCTGTGACGCAACTGGTCGAATTATCCACGCTCCACTCGTCGGCGCTGGCTTTGGAAGGACGTGGCGCGTCACCGATGTTGTCGGCGGGCGAAGCGCATGATGCGCCGGGGCGTGCGGCCGTGGAATTTTCGAATGCGCGTTTATTCAACGTGGTTGAGCGTCTGGAAAAACGGCTCCTTGAGCTGGAACACATGGCGCGTGCTCCCCTGGCGGAAGCCACTCGGCCAATGGCCGCCGGACCCAACGGCGCGTCTCCCCCATCTGCCGACCTGGACCGGAACATCGCCCATCTGCTGGCAAAAGGTCAGTCATTAGTCAACGGCAATGAACCGGAAAAGGCTTTGGAATGTTTCGATCAGGCCCTGTCACTCGATCCGAAAAGCGCCGAGGCGCTGATCAAACGGGCGGGCGCGTTGGAAAAGTTGAACCGGCTCGAGGAAGCCATCGCCTGTTACGATGAGGCCATTGCCGCGGACGGCTCCATGACGATTGCGTACCTCCACAAAGGCGGCCTGTTCAACCGCATGTCGCGATACGAGGAGGCGCTGCAATGCTACGAACACGCGCTGCACACGCACGACCAAAGGACGGCCGGCGTGAGCACCGCCGCCTAGTTGGCGGTGAAGGCGATGCGGTTGTGAACGCGTTCGACCTCCAACTGGTGGCGGATCATTTCAATCTTGAGTTTCAGCAGTTCGCGATTTTCCTCGTTTAACACGCTGAGTTCCTTCTCCAGTTCCTGAATGCGCGCTTCGTAGGAGCGCAATCGATCCTGCAAAGGGGCCTGCACGGAATCGAAACGGTGGATCATCGCGGCAATTTCCAGGGCGGCTTCCTCCTGCGCCTTGAGCAATTCACGGCGTTGCAGGGCCAGTTCCTGGACCACGGTTTCTTTAAGCATCTGGGCCAGGTGCGGTGCGAGGCTGGCCCGGGCGGCGGCCTGGGCCTGATCCGCGCGGCGTTCGGCGTCAAAGGCCCGTTTGCGCCACGTCTCAACCTCGGCGCCAACCGGAGTGACTTCGGCCGGCGAAGATGGCTGCGTCAGCGACCGCGGGCGAAGGATTAGCGGTGACGGTTGCGCTTTGAGGGCAATTGCGATGATTTCATTGGCGACCGCCGTGCCGTCCATACCACAAACCGGGCACTTGATCGGCGACGGCATGCAGCCGTTCAGGGGATACACGTCGAAGGCGTATTTCTGCCCGCAACTGCAAACAATTTTGACAGGTACTTTGACGTGCATCATTCAGGCGCGTCCCGGTTTATCGCCACGGTCGCCGGCGATGTCAAGTCAGACATCAAATCCGGACCAAACGCAGCTTTTACCATAGGAATGATTTTTGTTCGCCGAGCAATCGGTTGTCGGCCCAAAGCGTCGCCCGCCAGGCGACAAGCTCGCCGAAATTTTTATAGTCCCCGCCGCCGAGCGTCAATGAATCCCAATGCCGGAGGAAATGAGGTGGGACGGTCTGTTCGAGCGTGGCCCGGCGAGGCATTCCGTCCGCGCCGATGCCGCGCAATTCGACCCGCAATTTCAGTTTCGCCTCGCCGGCACCCGAAGTTTTCCACAGAACATCAAAACGGATGGCGGAGCGTTGCTCGGCGTGCCGGCGGAGATAAGCCTGGTAGGCGTCGCGGTCGTACAGGCTCGGGGACAGCGCTTCATGGCTCTGGCGGTCGAGAAAAAACGGCAGGACTTTGACGACGCGGCCCGTGACCACATCGCCGGCGAAGGTCGTTGAAAGCGAACCCAGCAAAAGCAAACTCAGCAGCAACCGGCGCATGACAAAACGATAACGGGCGGCGGGACGAACTCAACAGCAATTTCCGGTCATTCCCAGTAAAAGCTCAGAATCCGGATATCGGTCGGCGAGTTGCGGAAAAGGATCGCGACATATTCGCGATGGTAATCGCCGATCCGGGCGGTCACGTGGACTTCGAAGGTGGAACTGCGCACGGTGCAAATCCTGGAAAGCTGGGCGATTTGTTGCTGATTCAAACCTGCGTTCATGAGCTGGCCGATGCCGGTCAAAGGCGTATCATCCGCTGTGCCTGCCTCCCCATCAGGTCCGACGCGCATTTTGATGATATTTTGCGCAGCCGCGTCGTCCCCATTGAGAATTACCTCCAGCACATTTTCGTCGGCGGTATTAATATTGATGTGCCCGCTGGAAATGGCGGTATAAATATTCGTGAGCCCGAACGGATAATCCGGCTCTTGAAACGGTGAATTCACAAAACCCAGTTTCTGTTGAAACCTGGCCGGTGCGTGATTGGTGGGGCTGCCGCCCCAATAAATTTCCGGATGATCCCGAATGCCCCGGACCAGCAGTAACTCCGACAGGTCGTCTATCGGCGCATTCTTGGCATAGTAGGGCGGATTCAAACTTTGATAATAATCGCTCTCCGCACCAGCCGGGCGGGGGTCGTTGGGCGGGGCAATCCAATCCAGAATGGAATCAGAGATGACGGACATGCCGTCCGCGCCCACGCCCATCAGCGTGAACGTCTGTTGCAACTCCCCGGGATTGAGATTGACCGTGTTGATGTTGATCTTGCGTTCAAGGTCAACAATTTTGACTGAAACGGTTCCATCGCCAACCTGGTAGTTGTCCAGGGAAATCCCTGTCAGCGGGCTGTTGGATTCACCGATGCCACCGGGTCCGCCGGCCCAGATTTGATTGAGCGCGTCATAAGGTTCGCTGGGGATGGTCATTTGTTCGGACAGGACGTAGCGCGCCAGTTCTACACCCGACCGGCCCAGCCAGAGCAATTGCTGATCGTGGTCGGCATTCAGCGCCAGTTTGGTTTCAACTTTCATTGACGTCGCGAAGATGGCAGCCATGACCGACAGCACGAAAATGGCAATCATGACAATGACGAGCGCAATCCCGCGTGGCCGGGTCTGAGCGGAAATTTTCATCATCGAGCTCCAAGTCCATGAAAGCCGCCGCCCGGGGATTGTGATTGAACCACCGCCGGCACCATGACTGACGGAATGGCAACCACGCGCGTAACGGCCAGGGCCGGGCCGGTATCACCGAAATTGTTCAGCTGATTTCCGCCGAGGACGAGGGTGAATCGCACCATGGTGGGTATCTGATTGGTATTGTCCCATTGGTCCGACCAGTCATTCTGGGTCGGGTCCCAGCATTCGGCGGCAAAACTTTTGACGTTGCGCGCCAATACCAGCGGGTGTTCCTGCTCGTCCTTGTCGAGGTCCATCAGAATCGGGTTTTGCCGGAGGACCAGATCCTTTTCTGAATCCGGTCCGGCTTCGACCGTAAAGGTCACGCGCCGCATATTGAAATCGCCGAACCGGCCATTGCGCGGAAAATCGTCCGGCAACCGTGAAGTGAAACTGAGCAGGGGTTCGTCGCCGTTTTGGACGATAAACGTGTAATACTGTTGGGTCGCCTGAAAGGACTGGACACACATGAGCGCGCTTTCGATGGTCCGCACCGCGACGCGCCGGCGCTGGGCCTGGGCTGCGGCTTCCTGCCCCACTTTCGTGGCACGCAGAATGAGCATCCAGGACGAATAAATCGCCGCCATCACGAGACTGAAAATCGCGATGGCCAGCATGAGTTCGAGCAGCGTGAAGGCGCGAACGGGGCGAGAGACGAGGGGTGCGGGACGAGAGCAAGGAAGATTCCGCGCACCGCGCGCGGGCGTTCGACTCTCGGCACTCGATTCCCGACAAATAAATTTCATCTGGCCACCGTGGCTCCGTCGAGGCTGCCCGCCGGTGAATTGGGGCGGAAAAGCAGAATGCTCATTTTGGAAACGACCGGCTTGTCAACGGAATCACTTTGAACAATAAAATCCACCTGGAAAAGCTTGTTGGTTTGCACTTCCTCAACGTCCCGCGTCCAGGTGTAGCCTTGATACGCATTGCCCAGCAAATCGCCGAGATCGCCGGATCTAACCCCTTCAACCAGCTGGTTGGTTTGCGAAAGGACAGCCGCCAGCACGCCGGCGTCCACCATCGGCCGCTGTAACCGGCGGGCGTTGGCCAGTGAATTGGAGACCAGCGCCAGAATCACGAAGGTCGCGGTGCAAAACGCAACCATGGCGAACATCACTTCCAGAAGCGTGAAAGCGCGGCAGGCGGCTCGCGGCCGGTCAGTTCGGGTTTTCATTGGATCGTTGCCGCGGACGCCAGGCCGGTGGTTACCTCCAGCGTGATTTTCCGGTACTGATCGCCGGCGTGAATGATGAGAGTCATTTCATCACTGGTGCCGTCCGGAAAAAAACGCACCAGCGCCTGGCTCGCCTCCTTGCATTCGGACAAATTGATGTCGAGCATATCAATGGCGATGCTGTCATCGAAATGCGTGGAATTCAGTGCCGACCCATTGGAAGCGGTGGTTGTGGTTTCACCGGTCGGCGCGTCCGGCGACGCGAAACCGTCCGGCGAATTGGTGGGGGCGATACTGGCCAGCATGACATCTCCCGACTGGGGATGAAAGACGACGGTGGTGGTCACGCCATGCAAAATCGCCTGGGCGCGGGCATGGCTGCAAATATTCAGCACATCATTGACCGCCCTGCGCAAGGGCTCCTGGTGCATGGTCCGCAGAATCGCCGGCACGCTCATGGCCATCATCAGACCCATGATGGCGACGACCATCATGATTTCGAGCATGGTGAACGCCCGCTCGCGCCGGCGGCCGGCCCTCCGGCAACCCAAACAGGCTCCGCGCTCGCAGGACATCTGCCCGTCTCCACTACCCGCCTCCAACGCTCGACCGGCTTGCCTCAGGGCCCTCATACCGAGTTGCCGATGTTGGAAATCATCGAGAACATCGCTCCCAGCACCGCCACGAGCAAAAAGCCAACCACGACGGCCATGCCGATGATCAAAGTAGGTTCAATCAAGTTGGTCATCACCCGCAAGGCGATGTTCAGTTCTCCTTCGTAGGTTTCGGCGACATTGTTCAGCGCACCGGCCACGTCGCCGGTATCTTCGCCGATTTTCACCAGATCCACCATCAATTGGGGAAACACCTTGCTCTGGGCCAGAGGTTGGGCGATCGTTTTGCCATCCGTCACCGCATCGCGGGTTTTGGCCGCCGCTTCTTTGATGATGCAGTTGGGGATGACCTGTTCGGTGATTTTCAAGGCCGTGAGCACCGGCACGCCGTTCTGCAGCAGAGTGCAAAGCGTCCGCGCGAATTGGCCGTACAGGTTCAAACAAATCACCCGGCCAAAGAGCGGCATTTTCATTTTCCATTCGTCAATCCGGCGCCGGCCGGCGGCCGAAGCCTGAAACCGCTTGAACAAAATGGCCGCCACGATGAGAACCAGGATCATCAGCCACCAGTAATTTTTGAAGAGGTTGCTGATGCCGATCAAAAGCAGCGTCGCCGTCGGCAACTGGTTGAACCCCATATTGCCGAAGATGGACATAAACCGGGGCAGGATGAAGGTCATGAAAAAAATGATGATGCCGGTGCCCACGCAACAAACCACGGCGGGATAAATCAGCGCCGACTTGAATTTGGCCTGGACCTCGGCGAATTTCTCAAAATGGTCGGCCATGCGCCGGAGCACGTCCACCAGCGCGCCGCTCTGCTCGCCCGCCCGGACCATGTTGATATACAGATCGGAAAAAATTCGCGGCTGCTTGGCCATCG
>DATEGR010000396.1:0-3575 GCA_035279985.1 Verrucomicrobiia bacterium | reverse complement strand
TGTTGTTTGTTCGCGGCACGATGCAGGACCTGGACACCATTGAAAGCGCCATTCAGGCGTTGAACCAGGTGGCTCCCGAAGTTCATATCAAGGCCCGGTTCGTTGAGGTGGAACAGGACGACAACGTCGGGCTGGGGTTTGATTGGTATTTGGGTCAGTTCAATATTGGGAATTCCGTCCAGGGAACGGCTGGCAACGCCGGGTCGGTCACGGTGCCGGTTTCACCGGCCAATCCCGGGGGAACGTTTCCCGGCAACGCTTTTAATGGCACGACGGTTCCGACCACGGTGCAAAGTCTGACGAGCGGCCTCAATAACGGAAGTCTTCCGGCCATTGCCAGCATCACAGGTATTTTGACCAATCCCAACTTCCAGGTTGTGCTCCATGCTTTGGAGCAGCGCCTGGGTACGGAGGAGTTGGCCGAGCCGGAAGTTACCACCACCAGCGGCCGACAGACCGAGATGCGGGCGACACAAATCATATCGGTCATCACCGGCTTTAGCTTCCAGCAAGGTTCGGCGGCCACCACCACCACCACCGGCACACCTTAAGGACACTTTTTAAGCAACGAAAAATGAAAACGTATCATAACAAAATTTTCAAACTGGCGCTGGCGACGGGAGTGATGATCGCCATGGGCTGGGCTGAAATGGTTTACGCGCAGGTCAATACCTTCAGCCCCGGCGTCTCCGCGATCACCCCTAATACCCAACTGCTGGAAACCGGGCCCTTGCTGGACGTGGTGCCGTATGTTTTATCGGATGGATACACCATCAACCTGACCCTGATCCCGTCCCTGACTGAATTCAACGGCTACGGGATCGTGCCAAACATTGCCAACGTTACCGGTGGACTGAATGTGGTGCAATTGCCTGTCATTTTGCCGCAGTTTACCGTGCGGCAGGTGATTACCACGGTCAATGTTTGGGACGGCCAGACAGTGGTTCTGGGCGGATTGATTACTTCCACGACCCAGACCGAAAAGGACAAGGTGCCGGTGATAGGCGATTTGCCGATACTCGGCCGTCTTTTTCAAAGTCAAACCAAGTCCGCCATAAAGAGAAACCTGATGATTTTTGTCACGACCACCATCGTGGATCCCGCCGGCAATCGCATCCATTCGGATGATGAACTGCCCTTTGCGCAAAGCAGCATTCCGCCGCAGCCGCCGGGAGCCGGGCAGATGAGCGAAACCGACAAAAAAATAACACTGCCCCCGCAATAAGCTTGATTCGGTTTAAGGCCGGCGCCACCCGTTCGGAGAAAGCAATTGTAGAACAAGGGGTAAACCTTGAAAGCCGGAAGAATTTATGGATCGGTTGTTGATTGTTGACGGACACGCTTATGCTTATCGCGCCTTTCACGCGATTCGCCATTTGCGTTCGCCGACCGGTCAGCCCACCAATGCCATTTACGGCTTTGTTAAAATGCTGGCGAAGATGCGCGCGACCGTGGAGCCGACTCATTCAATCGTGGTTTGGGATGGGGGACTGAACGCGGAACGTTTGGCGGCGCTGCCTGAATACAAGGCGCAACGCCCGGAAATGCCGGAAGATTTAAGACCGCAACTGGATGAATTGGTCGGTTATTTGAAGGCGGCAGGGATTGCCTCGTTCTGCCAGGAAGGTGTGGAGGCGGACGATTACATTGCCTGTCTGGCGCGGCGGGCGACCGAGGCCGGCATGGCGGTGGTCATTGCCAGTTCCGACAAGGATTTCATGCAATTGGTGTCCGGGCAAATCGGGTTGTTGAATCCAAACGACAAGACCGAAACCATTTGGACCGACGAACAGGTCCGTATGAAAGCAGGCGTGAAGCCGTCGCAAATGGTGGACTGGTTGAGTCTGACCGGTGACAGCGTGGACAATATTCCCGGGGTGCCCGGGATCGGCCCCAAAACCGCCGCGGACTTGCTGAACCAGTTTGGGTCGGTTCGTGGATTGTATGAACGGCTGGGCGAAGTAAAGTCGGAGAAACTTCGCGCGAACTTGCAGGCGGCCGGGGACGCTGTGCGGCGCAACCGCGGGTTGGTGCGGTTGCGTGACGATTTGCCTTGCACATTTTCGCCGGCGGCACTGGCGGAAAAGCCGGCGGACACCGGTTCTTTGCGTGAGCTGTATCGGCGCTGGGGCTTCAAAACGCTGCTGGCGGCGCTGGGGGAAGAGGCACATGAATGTCAGGCGGTTTTGATTTAGGAGAAATGAAATTGCGAAACAGATTTAAAAAATTGTCTCCGGTGGCCGGGCACGGACTGCGCCGGACGGGTTTGGCCAAAGTAATTTTTGGACAAAACCAATCCGCCTGTTTAGAATGGAACAAATTAATTATGCCATTGTTGTTCAGCCGCCAGACTGCCTTCTGTAGTGTCAAACACTACAAAACTAGTCGTATCCCAACTGACAGACAAATACTGCTGGCTCGCAATAGATTCACATCATGAGTATGGCCATCCAATCGGGGTTTTTCAGCCGCCAGACCGTCGTCTGCCTTTGCTGGGGATGGATGCTCGCGCTTCCGGCCGTGGTTTGGGGCCAGACGAATTACTACACCACTAATGGAACGGAATACGCCATTGTTGGTTCCCTGCCCGGTGATCAGGTTCATCCCGATGTGGCGGTGACTTCCGGCGGTGGTTTTGTTGTCTGGCAGGACAACATCACGGATGGCAACGGCTGGGGGGTGAGCGCGATGCTGCTCAACAGCACCCTTTCCGGATCGGGCAGCTCCTTCCGCGTCAATGGACAGGGTGCCGGCGACCAGGAGAATCCACGGGTAACCTTATTGCCGGGCGGCGGTGCGGCCTTTGTCTGGCAAGGCGGGCCGGCAGCATCCCAGCACATTTACGCTCGGTTCCTTGGCTCAAACCATACCTGGTTGACCAGCGATGTCATGGTCAATACGTTTACCAACAATTTCCAAATCACTCCCGCCGTTGCCACCTTGACCAACGGCAACGTCGTCGTCGTCTGGGCCAGCTTCGATGAAGTGGGTTCCAGCAGTTTGCAGGACGTTTATGGCCGGATTTTCTCGCCGGCGGGCACGCCGCTCACTGGTGAATTTTTGATCAACCAATTTACATCCTACAATCAGCGCACGCCGACGGTGGCAGCGCTGGCTAACGGCGGATTTGCGGTTGCGTGGGTGTCCGAGCAGGAACGCGCTGTCGCCGCGCCAAGTTCAGGTCTGCAGACGCCCGGTCAGATGTCCTATCCTAGCGTGGATATTTATGCCCGCCTTTACGACGGCAGCGGCAACGCGCAAGGGAGCGAATTCCTGGTCAACTCGGATTTCAATCCCTGTGCCAATCCGGCGATGGCCGTCGGCTCGGACGGAGGGTTCATGGTGACCTGGGCCGCGCGTGACATGACCAGCCCGTATGGCAACGGTCTGGATATATATGCCCGCTCGTTTTCCAGCGCCGGCGCGGGCGGCACGGTGGTACGGGTCAATTCGTTTCTTTACGGGGATCAATACGGGCCGCGGATCAGTTCGCTGGGAACGGATTACTTGATTGTCTGGACGAGCTTGACGCCGCAGGAAGGGATTTACGGACGATTCCTGCGGGGAGATGGCTC